>JAYVXM010000507.1:0-3859 GCA_043785205.1 Bdellovibrionales bacterium | reverse complement strand
TTCGATCGCCTCGCGCTTCGTTTTCAGCTCGTCGAGCCGGACGCGGAGAACGCGGTTTTTCCGCCGACCCCAGGTCATTTCCTTCGCGAGGAGCTCGTCCTTGTGTTTCTTATACTGCGAAGCCTTCTGAGCTTGACGCTCGAGGGAATTCAGCGTGCGTTCGATTTCGACGATGACGTCGTTCAATCGGGAAAGGTTCGCTTGGGCGGCTTCCATCTTGCGGAGGGATTCTTTTTTCCGCGCTTTATACTTCGCGATCCCGGCGGCCTCTTCGATCAGGACGCGGCGATCTTCGGGTTTCGCGTTCACGATCTTCTGGATCTCGCCCTGGGCGATGATCGAGTAGCCCTTCGCGCCGACGCCGGTATCCATGAAGAGCTCGTGGATGTCTTTCAGCCGAGCGGTGATTCCGTTGATGAGGTATTCGCCCTCGCCGCCGCGATAAACCCGGCGGGTAACCGCGATTTCCTTCGTGCGTAGATGGAGCGGAAGGTCCTTCACCGACGCCCCGGCCGGCGCGCCCAGCGTGTCGACGAAGTCGGTTTCGAGCACGAGGGTCGCCTCGGCGATCGCGGAAGGGGAATACTTGGACGATCCGTTGAAGATCAGATCTTCGGATCCGCCGGCGCGGATGTGTTTATGGGACTGTTCCCCCATGACCCAGAAGAAGGCATCGACGATGTTCGACTTACCGCAGCCGTTCGGGCCGACGACGCCCGTGATGTTGTGGTCGAAATGGATGACGGTTTTATCTTTAAAAGACTTAAACCCTTGGACTTCCAGTCGCTTAACGCGCATCGCTAGCTCTCCCCGACTTAAAGTAACAAACCGAGGCGAAAATGCAATGCGTGGGAGTCGAAAGTTTGACGAATTAAGACGAGTTTAACGCGCCGCTTTTCTGCCGCGTAACAACACGAGATTCGTCGTCGAAATCCCGTTTCGTTTTCCGTACGCGATTTGTTCGTCGAGAGTGAGGTGCATCTGACCCTCGACTTTCATGAAGTGGACACGCATGAAACCTTCGAAATCGAACGGGACGACTTTTCGGACGATGCGAATCGCGGTGCGCACGCCGAACGGAGTCGATCCGAACTTTCCCCACCACTTCGTCGAAGGATCCGCGACGTGCTGGGTCTTCGCGCCGATCGCCATCATTTCACGCATACCACCGGTCACGAGGTGCACGTTCTCGCCGTTCAGGAGTCGATCGAACGACCATTCGCTTCGTTCGAGCCCCGCGACCACGGCGCGTAGGAGCGCCTCCGGCAAAAGTTCGGACGCCTTTGGCGGGTCGTCCGTCACTTTCGAAGGGAGCCCGCCGGAATCGAAAAGTTTCGCCGCCGCTTCCGCGACGGACGCGCTCTGCCCGCTCCAGGCGGACTTCGAACCCGGCGGAACGTAGAAAGCATAGCCCGGTTTCTCGAACGGTTCGCCGGGGAGAGGCGCGAGGTAACTCATAATCGGGATCGTTCCCTTTGCGACGCGCGCGTCCGCCGCCGCGGCGCCCATCTTCTCACGGAGATAAACTTGGTCGTTCAGCGCGGGCTGGAGGCTCCAGATTTTTCCGTCGGGCGAACCGACGTTGAAATCGGCGAGAAATTCTTCGAACCATCCGTCGGCGCGGAATTTATCCGAAGGCAGCGTGACCAAGACGGCGTCGAATCGGCGGGTCCGAAGCTCCTTCACGTCGTCGACTAACGCGAAATCCCGGAAGAGGATTGATTCGGCCTTTCGGCCTTTCCATCCGTAGAGCTGGATGCCGTCCTTCAGATCGGCGCGGTGTTTCGGCTTGATGAGGTAAGTGACGTTCGCCCCGGCGCCGGGAAGCTTCCGGGACGCGAAGTAACCGTAGGTCGATCCGACGGCGCCGGCGCCGACAATTAAAAGTTCCATGGCTAGACTCTGATCGAAATCCACCGACACTTCAATTCTCGACTCGCGAGAGCCGAAGTCAAAGCTCGATCCGGGAAAAAACGTGGGGCCCGAAGAGCTGATCGGCTCTTGGGCCCCGGTTTTTGTCGTACTCGGTCGGATTTCCCGAAGACTGGCGGACGCTCAGAAGGTCCGCCTATTTGTTCATCCGTCGCATGGCACGGGTAGGCTTTTACACCCTCCACGCTTGAGGCCGACTCCCGCCGGGAACTCGCCTGCAATCGGTTTCGATATTTAATTTTTAGGTCTTTATTGGGGGGACGGAAATCCGATCAAAGATCCCATCCGTATTTCGCTCCCGCAGATCCCTGTCGCGAACAGGAAGGTCGGGTAGCCCGCGAGCGCCGCAAAGTCTTTGGTCCGGTCGGCTTGGCTCACGCTATTGCAACTTCGGCGGTCCGTGTTCGGAAGTCCGAAGTTCCAAAAGCTTGTCGTACGATTCGAAGCGATGCGCTTCACTCATCTGACGTCCTCCTGCACGGATGCATTACACCGTGCTGTTGAAATTAGATTAGCAAAATGGTCGGGAATTACAAGGCGGAAACTGATCTTTTTTTAACAAATAGACACTGTCGAAAAATCAGACGCGGGTGTCTCTTCCGACAGCCCGGAAAGGACGGCTGATTATCCCGCGTCGGAGTGCCGGACTAAAAGTGGATCGCGAATCGAACCCCGGTCGTCACATAGCTGGTCGATAAGCTCGCTTCGTAGGTATTTCCGGGTGTCGGAAACGATTCCGTTCCGGTGACCTTCAATGCACCCGGTTTGAAGTAACGAACGAAAAAACCGAGATCGAATTGTTCGTTCAACGCGTAGTCCGCGCCGGCGCCCACGCCGAGAAGGAGTGCCGTCGCCGTTTGTTCCTTCACCGCGATCGTCGTTCCGTTCGCGGGTCCGGACGTGAATGCGCGAGTTTCCGTGTTCTGGGAGAGGAAGAAAACCCCGAGCATGGGTCCGACGTAATATTCCATTTTTTTGCCCGAGCGGAAGACGAACTCGGGGCGGGTATCGAAAAAGGACGTTTCATTTCCGTGTTCGGCGTCGACGGCCAGCTGAGAGAGACCGAGTTCGACCGCGAGGCGAAACGCGGCGTTAAATCGGTAGTTTCCCTCGCCGACAAACGATACCGCGCCTTTGTATTTCGCGGCATCAGTCGAAACGGCGCCGTTGTAGGTCGTCTTGACGTTTCCGCTTTGGAACATGTTGTAGCCGAGTCCGAAGATGATCGACCATTTGCTGTGGGTGTCTCCCCGCAACGGGGCGGGCGCCGCGGATCTCCGCGTTCCGGCCGGACGAGCGGCGGGTGGAGCGTCCGTTCCGGCGGCCCGCAAGCACTTCTGATTCAGGCCGAACGTCCCGACCGTGGTCTTGAAGACGGTGAAGGCTTCGTCGCGGAGAATCTGGTTTTTCTCGAGCGTGAATCCGTCGAGATTCTTCGCGTCGACCTCGACCCATTTTTTCTGATCGAGTTGATAGACTTTGCATCCACCGGATAAGTCGATCACGCGATCGGCGGCGTAACTCGACGGAGCGAATAGGGAGAGAGCAAGGACGAGGCGGGCGATTTTCTTCATTTCGTTTTCCGGTTTTTCTCTCGAATCGCTGCCTGGGCGGCCGCAAGTTTCGCGATCGGTACGCGATAAGGGGAACAGCTGACGTAATCCAATCCGTAGTGATGACAAAGGACCACGCTCGCGGGATCGCCGCCGTGCTCGCCACAAATTCCCATCTTCAGAGCTTTGCGAGCAGCGCGGCCCTCTTTGATCGCGATATCGATCAGCCGGCCGACGCCGTGGGGGTCGAGGGTCGCGAACGGGTCTTTTTCATAGATCTTCGCCTCGAGGTAATCCTTCAGAAAGAGTCCCGAGTCGTCGCGGGAGAGTCCGTAGGTCGTTTGGGTCAGGTCGTTCGTGCCGAAGGAGAAGAA
>JAYVXM010000506.1:0-3862 GCA_043785205.1 Bdellovibrionales bacterium | reverse complement strand
GATATCCGCCACCGAAAGTTGGAGGATTTTTCCCGATGCCTTCGCGGCGTCGGTGAGCGGGATCGTATCGGTGACGATGACCTGCTTGATCGTCGAACCGTTGATCCGTTCGATGGCCGGTCCGGAGAGAACGCCGTGGGTCGCGGCCGCGTAAACCGCGGTGGCGCCGTGGCCGAGAACCGCGTTCACGCCCTCGATGAGCGTGCCCGCGGTATCGATCATATCGTCGACGATGATGGCGGTCTTCCCCTCGACCTCTCCGATGATGTTCATCGCCTTCGCGACGTTGGGGCCTGTCCGGCGTTTATCGATCATGGCGACTCCGCATTCGAGGCGTTTCGCGTAGGCGCGCGCGCGCTCGACGCCGCCGGCGTCCGGCGAGACCATGACGAGTTTCGACGGCTCGATGTTCAGCGTCTTGAGGTGCGTGAGGATGACGGGAGCCGAGAAAAGGTTATCCACCGGAATATCGAAAAAACCCTGGATCTGACCGGCGTGAAGATCCATCGTCACGACCCGAGTCGCACCGGCTTCGGCGAGGAGGTCGGCGACGAGTTTCGCCGAGATCGGAGTCCGCGGTTGAACTTTCCGGTCCTGGCGCGCGTAACCGTAATAGGGAATGACGGCCGTGATTTCCTTCGCCGAGGCGCGCTTGAGCGCGTCGATGATAATCAGGAGTTCCATCAAGTTGTCGTTCACCGGGCGACAGGTCGACTGAACGACGTAGCAGTCGCGACCGCGAACGTTCTCGCCGATTTCGGCGAAGATTTCGGCGTCAGAAAAGCGTCGGATATCGATCTGCCCGAGCGGCTTTCCTAACCGTTCGCAGATCTTTTCGGTAAGCGGACGATTCGCAGTACCCGAGAGAATGACCCAATCGCGGAGACGCATGGACGAGGACTACCGAAAAAGGGAGCGATTTCCAAGGAGTTACCCGTCGGGAGTGAGGATTAACGAAGCGCGCTTTCCGAAGGGCCTCACTCGATGTCTAACGCATCGTGTATATTCCTCATCCCCCTTTCCGAAAAAGAGGAATCTAGAATCCTCATTTCTCGATAACTCTATGGATTATCGAACCTTTCTCCGAAGAGGTCATCATCATGAATAAAATCGTATTCACGCTGGTCGCAGCGGTCGTTGTGGGGTTTGTCGCCATTACGATCACGAATCGAAACCACCTCCATCGCGACGCCCATTGGGCGGAGATCCGATCGGAGGCGAAAATGCTCCGCGAGCGGATGAAGAACGCTTACCGGAAGCGCTCGGGCGCGCTCCGAATCTGGACGGGCGGCACCGCGCTCGGAAAATCCTCGGATTTTAATGGCTGGCTGGCCGAAGAGGAACGGACCGAATTCCAAACCCAGATCGAGTTCGATCGATTCGACTGGGTCGAAGCCCAGCTGGGTCGGACGATCGCCCTCCTTCTCGCGGATAAAAAGGCGGGACGTAAAAAACCGAAGGACTGGGAACGGCTCGAACGCGAAATCGCCGACGCTCGTGAAGCGTACGACATGCGCGCAATCACGGCGAACCGACGCGAGAAATTACCGGAGCACATTCCCGTCTTCCGCGGCGAAGAAGCCCTCGCGCCCGATACGCCTTAGGCCGGAGGCGCCGTCGGCGCGATGTCTTGGCGCACGCGATGGGTCTCGAGAAAGCGCGTAAGATCCGGATATTTCGCGGTCCAATCGATGCCCTTGAGTCGTAAGGCCATGTAATCGAGCGCGACGATGAGATCGTATCCGGCCTGGGTCAGCTGGAGATCGGAAATTTTCCAGGGCGGCGCCTTCGGGGAGGTTACCGCGACGGCGGCGAGGGTTCGTTCGATATTCTCGAGGTATTCCGCGTTCCATTCCGCCGAAGGGTTCGGACGCTGGTTTTCGAGGAACCAGCGAACGGTCTCGAACATCAGCCCTTCCGCCAACGTCGACGCCGCCCGGACTCGCGCGCGCAACGCGAGGTCCGCCGGCCAGATTCGCTCGCCGTGGTTTTCATGCAGATAATCGAGAATGGTCGCGGAATCGGGAATCCGAACGACGTCGGCGGCCAAACCGGTTTTTCCGTTCACGACAAGCACCGGCACCGTCCCGAGCGGATTCGCCGCGTAAAGTTCGGGCGTCGGTTCGAAGACGTTCACTTCGACCATTTCGACGGAAAGGCCGAGGCGTTGAAACGCGATCCGAACGCGCCTTGCGAACGGCGAGCGGAGGGAATAGAAAAGCTGGTGACGAGGGGGAATGGCCATGTGTCCCCAGAAAACAACGCTTCCATGGACGATGCCAACAAAAATTTCATCCTCCTGAAACATCCGAACGGGAGCGCCACGCTCGTGGACGAAGAGAACGGCCAGGCGATGCACTCGCGGATCGGCCCTACCCTCGAGGCGGGGCTCGTTTACGCCGAACGCGCCCGCGTCGAGGACTCGCTGAACTCCCGCGAATCGAGTTCCGTTCTCTACGACGTCGGCATGGGGACGGGCGCGAACGTCACTGCCACGCTCGACCGAGTGCTCGCGTCCCGGTCCGCGTGGGGAACGCTGTCCATTTTTTCGTTCGAAAAAAAGCCGGATGGACTTCGGGCTACGCTTTCCCATCTCGATTCCTTCCCGGAAATTCGTCCCTGGTCGGCTCGCCTCGAGACGCTGCTCGAGGTCGGAAGGACGGAGTTTCGCGTCGGAAAAGTCGACGTCCACTGGCGACTACTCGCCGGCGATTTTTTCGATCGTTTGGGAGACGCGCCCCCACCCGATACGATTTATTTCGATTTTTACGCGCCGAAGGTCGTACCCGATCTTTGGTCTTTCGGATCCTTTCTTCGTCTTCGCGGAAAAATCGGCGACCACCCGGCGCGCCTCTTCACCTATTCCTCGGCGACCCTCGTTCGCCTGAACCTTTTCGCGGCGGGATTTTTCGTGGGCGCCGGCGCGTCGACCGACGCGAAATGGGAAACGACCGTCGCGGCGACTCGCTACGCACTCCTCGAGCGGCCCTTACCGAGAAGTTGGCTCGCGAAGCTCGAACGGGCGGACTCGATTCAGGGCCCCGCTCTCGCGGAAGTCCGAAACCGGGTAGCGGCCCATCCCCACTGGCTCGAGGCGCCCGAGTAATATCTAACTATTTGATTTATTTGATGAATAAAATCACTCGGCAAATGAAACCGATCGTCGGTTCGTCCGTTTTATTGGAAGATCGAAGAAACCAAAATCGATCATCCACCGCACCTACCTAAGGAGTCTCTATGATACGCCATTCGACCGCTTCCAAAATCGTCGTCGCTCTCGTCACGCTTGTCGTCGCTAGCCCCGGCGCCTTCGCGGCCCGCACGTTCGCCCAAAAACACCCCCGTCGCGCCGAAGTCAATAAGCGCGTCGAAAATCAAGAAGATCGCATTAATGAAGGCGTTAAAAACGGAACGATGTCCAAAGCCGACGCCAAGGAAGCGCGCCAGAACCTTCGCAAGATCAAGAAGGAAGAGCGGAAAGACGTGAAAGAGAACGGCGGCCACCTCACGAAGGCGGAACAAAAGGATCTCAATCAGGACCTGAATAAGAACGGCCGCGAGATCCGCGAAGACAAACATGAAGGCGCGCCCGCGCCCGCGGCACCTGCCGCCGCCGCACCCGCCGCGCCTGCTCCGCAGTGATGTGAGTCGCGTTCGATAAAAAAAGGGACGGTCCCGTCGGGGGTCGTCCCTTTTTAGCTGCGTTCTTCCGGCAGGCCGCGCGCGCGCCACGCCTTAATCCCGCCGTCCATCGAGAGGACGTTCGAGTACCCCATCTTGCCGAGGGATTCAGCGGCAAGCGCGGATCGAAACCCCCCGCCGCAATAAAGAATGATCTCGTCGGCTTTATTCGGTATTTCGG
>JAYVXM010000505.1:0-3865 GCA_043785205.1 Bdellovibrionales bacterium | reverse complement strand
TCTCCGCCGACTGGTCGAGAAGCTTCGCCGCCGTGATTCCCGGAAATTTTTCCGCCCGAATCCGCGCGACCGCTTCCGCGACCTTCACGAGATTCGCGGGCCGGTTCATCCCGGTCTCCCCGGACGGGGGCTGATCGGGAGAATCGGTTTCCAAAACGAACGCCGTGGCCGGTAGCGTTACCATGGTTTGGCGGAGTTTTTCAAACGCCGCCCCTTTCCCACGCGTAACGACCGGCGCCGAAATCGAGGGAATCAACCCAAGATCGAGGTAGGCCTCGGCTAGGGTCGGTCCCTCGGAAAAAGAATGGACGATTCCGGAGTACCTCAGCGGATGCTGCCCGCGTGACGCGTCGCGCAGTTCCTCGGTCAAAATCGCGGTCGCCCGCGCGTGCGCCCGTACGACGTGAAGGACGAGCGGCATTCCGTGAGCGAGCGCGAGCCGGAGGTGCTCGCGGAAGGCGTGCTCCTGGGTGGCGTGGGTCGCCTCCGAAAAGCGGGGATGGAAATCGAGGCCGGTTTCCCCGATCGCGTCGCACGGGGGAACGTCGACCGCGAGCTCGGCCGCGAGTCGCGCGAGTCCGGCGGAAATCCGTTCGAGCGATGGATCGGTCGCGACCCACCAGGGATGGAGCCCGAACGCGAGCGTGAACAAGCGCGGATGATCCGCGGCGAGCCGCTTTTGGCGATTCCACTCGTCCGGATCGATCCCGCCGAGGACGAACCGCGTGATCCCCGCCGTCTTCGCTTCGCGGAGGAGAGCGGGCAGAACGGCTTCGGCGCGCGGATCGGTTAAATGGAGATGGGCATCGATCCAGTTCGACATGACCTCTCACCTATCACAGTCCGCACGCGAAAATCGCGTCTTCTCCGACACACGGTAAGGGTGACCTTCGAACCACCGGTGCACGCGAACAATCGCTGGACAGTGTGTCCGAAAAAACCCGGGGGGTTTACGCGGAGTTAGCCGGAGGAAAACTGGCACCGACCTTGAAGTACTGAGGAGTATGGGAACGCAGAAATGGGTCTTCAACATATTGTTCTTCACGACGGTCTTCGCGGGGATTCCTTCGGTGGCTGACGCTTCTAAAATGTCGAATTCGTCCCGGATTGCTCACGCAAAGGAGCTTCTCGGCGGCGGATACAAGCGGAGCGTGGTTCGCAAAGGCGAGTCCGTCGCCGACATCACCGACTTCGTCGAGGCGATGACGACGGAATGGCTTCCGGGGAAGTATGCGAAGCGCTCGCGCAGTCTCGCGAACGCGATCGTCCACGAATCCGACAAGTACGGTTTCGATCCGATCTTCATTCTCGCCCTCATCCAAAACGAATCCCGATTCGATCCGGCGATGCGGGGTACGCACTCCGAAATCGGCCTGATGCAAATCAAGCCGTCGACCGCGAAATGGATCGGCAAGAAAATGCGCGTGAAGTACAAAGGCGAGAAGTCGCTCCTCGACCCGGTTCAAAACGTCCGGATCGGAATCGCGTTCATTTCGCTCCTTCGCGACCAGTTCGACTCCGCTAGCCCGCTTTATATCTCCGCCTACAATATGGGCGCACGCCGCGTTCGCGAGATCGTCGCCGACGACCGCACCCCGAAGGAATACGTCCAAGCGGTCATGAAGCGGTACCTCGCGATCTACGCCGCTTTCGCTCACGAAGACGCGGATGATATCGACGGACTTTCCGATCGCGCTGCCGACAACGTGATGGAAGTCACTCGCTCGGTCGCTTCAAACTAAACCTTCGATCGACCGACGCTAAAAAAAACTCGGCGGTGAAAGGGAGTCCCTTCGGACGCCCTTTCACCGCCGAAGCCGTTTTTGGGGATGCCATCCGGGAGCGCGCCATTTCTCGTCCATTTTGCGAATCCGCCTCCCTTTTTCGGATGGTTTGTCGCGCTGGGTCCAGAGTCCCTTAAACTTCGGCCCCTACCGTTCTACTTCCGTATATTTATAGGGTTTTCGAATGATTGGGCCGCGCGACCGTCAAGAAAATATCGCACCCTGCCTAGACGAGAACCACCGAGACCGCTAGTCTCCGTCCGATTAGTAAAACGGATCAGTCTTAATAAGATTTGCTACTCAGGGGGAACGACAGATGAAATTCGGTAAGCTCGCAGCACTCGCCACCGTCTCGATGATCGGAATGATGTCGATGAACGGACTAGCTCTGGCATGTTCGGACAACGGCAAAGACGGATTCCTTCCTCGCAACACGATGTACATTCCACCTCGCCGCGAAGTCCTCGACCACAACGGCAATCCACTCGGCGGCGGAATCACGCACGCTGAATTCGACGGCGTCATTACGTCGGTAGAAAAAATTTACGGCCCGATCGTCAAGGCGATGGGCGGAAACCTCGTCGTAAACCGCAACTGGGACGACGGCACGGTGAACGCGTACGCCGACCGCGACGACGGGAACTGGAATCTCTCCATGTTCGGCGGTCTCGCGCGTCACCCGGAAACGACGATCGACGGTTTCCTGCTCGTGGTTTGCCACGAACTCGGACACCAAATCGGCGGCGCTCCGATCATCGGCGGCAGCACGAGCGGTGAATGGGCCGCGAACGAAGGTCAAGCCGACTATTTCGCGACTCTGAAGTGCGCTCGCCGCGTGCTCCAAACCCAGCCGAACCTCCATGCTCTTCCGGCCCTCGACGCCCCGGATGTCGTCCGGATCCAGTGCGAGAGCAGCTTCAAAGACGTGAACCAAGCGGCGCTCTGTATCCGCACTTCCATGGGCGGACTCGCCCTGGCCCGCCTCCTCGCCAACCTCGGCGGCGTGACCACGGAAGACGCGATGCCATTCTTCACGAAGCCGGATACCTCGAAAGTGGGCCAGACCGACGACCAACATCCGGCCGCGCAATGCCGCCTCGACACGTACTACAACGGCGCGATCTGCCCGGTGGATTACAAGTTGAACACGGACAAAGTCGATCCGACGATCAACACCTGCTCGCAAGAGAAGGGCGACAAGCTCGGCTACCGCCCTCGTTGCTGGTACGCTCCGCAAGCGGACAATACCACCAAGGGCAATCCGAATCCGCAAGGCCCTGGCCGCGGACATTACTACTGATCGAACGCCGAACGGCGAATGAAATTGAACCCCCGACGGTGAATCACCGTCGGGGGTTTTTCAGTTTTTGGGCGGCAGCATCGCTTTGAATGCGAGGAACATATCGCGGCTTTCCGCGCCCGAACCGATCACGAAATCGAGAATGGACTGGGCCGAGTCGACCATGCCCCGCAGATCGGAAAGCTTCCGCGGCGCGACCTTCATCTCCTTCATCATTTCCGGCGTCGCACGGCCGAGGAGTTCGGCGGCTCCCATCACTTGAGTCATCATCTTTCGCTCGCGAAGGCGGAGTACATTCAGGATGATTCCGGTGAGATCCGGGTTCGCTTCGAAAAGGACCGTACGGCCCCGCCCGCGCGCGACTTCGCGAATCACGTTGTATTCGAGGAGGTCGTGGATAGAGAAGCTAACGAGCGCCTTCGAGACGCGAAGCCGTTTCACGAGGGTCGTCGCGTCGAGGGGGACTTCCGAAAGGAAAAGGTGGACCCAGATTTTTCCGTGAATGCGCTTGAAGCCCCAGTATTGAATGAACTCCCCGACCCGTTCCGCGAGCTCGTCAAGTTCCGGATAGGGCGAAATTTTCTTCTTCGGGGTTCCGGTGGACGAGGGCGCCATGGGCCCCGTCTTAACCTTGCGTGCCGGTTTTAGGAAGGCTTCCGCGGGCGCCGGCGATCGAAAAGGAGTCGATGGCGGCTTGCGGGACCCCGCCGCGGACCTTTTCGGTCGCGAGCACGCCGCGCGCCCAGAGCATGCGGTCGATTTTCACGCGGAAATACTCCAT
>JAYVXM010000504.1:0-3868 GCA_043785205.1 Bdellovibrionales bacterium | reverse complement strand
CGCTACCTCGACGTCGAAACATTGAGGGAACATCGCCCGAAATACCTCGAGGTCCCTCGGGGCCGGAGCGCGGCGCGGCTTGAATTCGAAGGCGTCGTGACCGAAGTCGACGAGCTCGGCGTACAACTCCGGACGAAGAATCTCATTCCGAAAGGGTCGGTCTTCAAGGTGAAATGCGATTTTCTCGTCGAAGCGGGGGTGGCCGACGGCGAGACCCTCGTCTCTATCGCGACGACCGAGTTCGATTCCGAGACGAAGCTGTATTCAATGTACGCGGAGTTCGACGGCGTCGACGTCGAGTTCATGCAAGCGATCCGCCGATGGCTGACGCGCTAATTTTCCGGAAATTCATTCTTCCGCGGGTAAGGTACGGCCCCAAGTCGTGAAGCAATCCGCCGGGCCGCAGTTCGGCCAGGAGATCGGCTCCGGTCGGTTGGTGTTCGGATCGATCCAGGAATGCCCGTAAAGGTTTAGTTCGGTACGTCCGGAGTACCGGATGTACGCGTCGATCCGCCGGCGACTTTCGGCAAGTCCGACGAGCGTCCATTCAGGCGACGTGAGTTCCCGGAGTCGGTCGTATGCCTGCTGGGATCCGATCGGATGGATCCGGATCATGCCGAGATGGGTTTGGCGAAGTTTGAAGAGCTCCATCGCGTCCGGATAGGCTTGGCGCACGCAGCCCATGGACGCCGGCGTTCCGAGTTGCCCGTAATGGGGCGTCGAATGGATGAAATATCCGCCGAAAATCCAGAGGCCCCAGTACATGATCGAATTCCCGAAGGTTTCCGAACGAATCCAGGGAAAGTCGACGTCCGCGACACGGGTCGTGCCGTCCGATGCGGGAATGCGCTTCGCATAGCGGAGGATGTCGAGTTTGTACGAACCCGGCGGAGTCGAGCGATAAGCGCCTTCGGCGTAGCCTTCGAGCGCTCCCGATATGATCTGGGATTTTAGAACGGCGCCGTCGACGGATACGACGGCGAACTCGCTCGCGGCGAGCGTATCGAAAAGCTTTCGCGCTCGCTGCGAGCGTTCTTCCGGCGTGCCGGATCCTGGCGTGGTCAGAAGATCGACGTAGCGAGGATCGTAGGCGCCGAGCACGGGAAGGTCGGTACTTTTTCGGAATACGTCGACGACGAGGGAGTAGCGGGAATAGTCGGAAGGCTTGAGAACGCGCGAACCGGGTTCGTTCGGAACCCCGAGTTCCTTGGCCGTTTGTTCCGGCGTAATTTCGACCGGGGGCGCGGCGGCGTCGGTTTGATTTCCGCACGCGGTTAAAAGGCTCAGAGTCAAACCGAGTAAATTCCATTTCATCGGCATTTCGTATTCCCTCGACGCAGGTGCGAGGCGTTCGTGGTGAAGTGCCTCAGGCAGGTGCCCACGGAACGAAATTGCACAGGGAATGCCGAAGCGACGCTAACGCCGAAAAATTTCAGAAAAGATAGCGTCGGGCGAAGTCCATCATCTTCGCGGTCAATCCGCGAGCGAGGAGGCGGGCATTCTCGCCGGAGAGATTCGCCCGCGATTTCATTTTTTCGAGACAGCCGAGGTCAAAGAGCTTACCACGAAGTCCACCCGCCCGCTGCCGAAGCTTCGCATCCGGTCGGGCGTCAAGAATCCGACGAATGACTGGCGGAGAGGGCACCGGTCTTGCTCTCTAAAGAAGCATGTCCGCGAAAGACCCATACGCGACGCTCGGCGTACCGCGATCCGCCGAACCCGAAGAGATTCGCAACGCTTATCGCGCCTTGGCGAAAAAACACCATCCGGACTTGAACCCGGGTAGCCAGGCGTCGGAAGCGAAGTTCAAGGAGATCTCGCACGCGTACGAGCTGATCGGAGATCCGGAAAGTCGGGCGAAATACGATCGCGGCGAATCCGAGGTGCCGCCGCCGGATCCCGCCGGTGGGTCCGGCCGGTACGGTCCTTTCTATACCCGCACCCAATCCTCGAGCGACGGTCGCGGAGGACGGTACGCGGATTCCTTCGCCGGCGGATTCGACGAGGATCTTTTCGCGGGCTTCGGATTCGCGGCGGAACCGGAAGAAGAGGTGTACCGAATGGAGATCGACCTCCGGGACACGGTTCGGGGCGCCGAAAAGGAAATCACCCTACCCACCGGTAAGCGGCTTCGCGTGAAGATTCCCCCGGGAGTCGGAACGGGAAGCCGTCTCCGCTTCGCGGGCCAGGGCGGGCCGGGTCGGCGGAGCGGTCAGCCGGTCGATGTCTACGTGGAACTTCAGGTCCGGCCCGATCCGCGGTTCGAAATCGAAGGAAATGACCTCATCACTCGGCTCCGCGTTCCGATCCCCGACGCGTTTTTCGGCGGGGAAGTCCGCAGCCCGACGCTCGACGGAGAAGTTCTATTGCAGATTCCGCCCCGGTCGAATACCGGCGCGCGCTTGAAACTGCGCGGAAAGGGTCTTTTCGTGAAAGGCACGAAAACACGGGGCGACGAAATCGTCGTCGTCGAACTCGTGTTTCCCGAACCCGTCGAACCGGAATTCGCGGCCGCGATGAAACTCCTCCACGCGAAAGGAAAGCCGAGTCCCCATGGAAGTCATTAGATTCGATCTGAACGAGGCGTGCGCAAAACTCGGAATCGACGAGGAGTTCGTCGTTCAATGCATCCGATCGCGGTGGATTCGGCCGATCGGCCCGTTCGAACTCGATCAGGAAGATCTCTCGCGTGTCGAATTCGTGCGCGAGCTGCGCGATGATTTCGGCGTGAACGACGCCGCCGTCCCGATCATCCTCGACCTCGTCGACCGGCTCCTTTGCCTCGAGAATCAGCTTCGACGGGTGGGTCATTCGCGGGCAGGCGCTGGGAAATTCTGAAATAGTCCCGCCACGGATCGCCCGTTCCGCCGGGTTTCCGCCGCAGAAGGAGTTTCCGGGTTTTCGCGATCGAAAAGGAACGGGGATCCGTTCTCTTTACGTCCTTCCATTCGATCGGAACGGCCACGGCGCCGCCGTTTTTCGTGCGAACCGAATAGGGCGCGACGGATGTCGCTCCGTATCCGTTCCGGAAGAAATCGATGAAGATCTTTCCCCGCCGCTTCGCCTTCGACATGTTCGCCAGGTAAAGCTCGGGTGACTCCTGGACGAGCAGGAGCGCGACGGCGTTCGAGAAATTCTTCACCGTTTCCCAGCTCTCCGTCGGCTCGATCGGGACATGGAGATGGAGGCCCTTGTTTCCGGATACCTTCAGGAACGAAACTAGGCCGAGTTTCTCGAGAATCGCCCGGAGGCGGAGCGCCGCCGCGGCGACTTTCGGCCAGGACACGGAATCGTCGGGGTCGAGGTCGAATACGATCAGATCGGGCTTTAATGGATGACGAAGGTGGGTCCCCCAGGGATGGATCTCGACGACGCCGAGCTGGGTCAGCGTCTCCAGTCCGACCGCGGATTCGAGCGCGAGCACGCGATTCGCCTTTCCCTTTGGACTCCGGACGGTGGCGGAACGCAGGCCGGCATTTTTTCCGGGCAGGAGCTGTTTCTGAAAAAAACACTCGCCGTGAGTTCCGTCCGGGCATCGCACGAGCGCGAGCGGCCGATCGAGGAGGTGGGGCAAAATCCAGTCGGCGACGGCCGCGTAGTAGTCCCGCAGGGTCTGTTTCGTGACCTTTCCTTCCGGGATGAGGATTTTATCCGGGTGGGTGAGGGGAACTTGCCCCGCGACTTCCGCGGGTGCCACGGAGCGGTCGGCGGTCACCTCGCGCGCGGGTTTGTCGTCGCGAAGGGCGCGGAAAACTGCCTGCCGCAGATGCCGATCGCCGGTCCACCCATGGAAGGCGATTTCGGCGACGAGCTGCGGACGGAGCCACTGGATTTTCTCCTCGAGCGGAACGCGTTCGCGGAACGGCGA
>JAYVXM010000503.1:0-3877 GCA_043785205.1 Bdellovibrionales bacterium | reverse complement strand
GAGCGGGCTGAACGAAAAAGTTTCGTGGGGACTGACAAACTCCTTCTTCGACGTAAGCGACGTCGCGTACGTCGCGCCCGAACGCCTACCCGATCTCGAATCGTTCCGGCCGAAAGTGAACGTGAATATCTTCGGCGTCCAGGTTCCGCTCTCGATCAAACAATTCTCGCGGACGAAGGAAGGGTTCCCGATCCTCCCCGTCGCGGGACCGAAGGGAAAAGTCGCCCTACTGAAATGGACGGGATTCCTCCTCGAGGGGAAGGACTTCTCCGCCGTCCTCGATGTTCCGTTCATGAAGAGCGCCGCGAACGCCGACCTGGTTTTTTCGCGGATCGGCTTCCCGTCCTGGAACTACGTCTTCGCGGACGTCGACGGAAAGATCGGCCATCGCGTAATCGGTAAACTTCCGCGGATGACGACCGCCCATTTCGGCGTGCCGACCCTCGAGTCGGCCGAAGAAGTCCGCGCGTTTCGCGAATGGTCCTTCCTCTCGCCCGCCGAAGCTCCGCACGTCCTGACTCCCGCCCGGGGATTCGTCGCCTCGGCGAATGAACAAAGCTGGCCGCGCTCCGCTCCGCTCAGCGCCGGCCGTGCCCAGATCCCGAGCTTTCGCGCGTTTCGCATCGAAGAAGGGCTGAACGCTCGGGCGAAGCATACGCTCGAAGATCTACGACGGGTCCAGTGCGACGTCGAGGTCATCGACGCCCGCTTCATCCGCCCCCTCCTTCTCCAGTACCTCGACCATGACCGCGGGCCCGTGCCCGCCTCCGACGCCTATGAATCAGCGGCGATCGGCGCGTTGAAGAACTGGGACGGCGTCGCGGATCTCCGCTGCGCGGGCTGCTCAGTCTACCGCTTCTGGATGGACGCGCTCAAAGCCGAGTTCGCCGCCGGCGAAACCGAACTCTACCACCTGTTCACGGATTCCGCCGCCTATGGCGTCGATCGCGACCGGTTCCGCGCGGGAGTCGCCCGCGGCTGGTATTCCGCGCTTCTGGCGTTGAAAAAACTCAATCCTAAGGCGATCGCGGTCTGGGGAGATATTCACCGCGCGCCGTTTCGCCACCTTTCGAATCGGGACGCTTGGAATCCGCTCCATCCGATCGCCACTTCGGGCGATAATAACTCCGTCAGCCCCGGAAGCTGGGATACGACTCGTCCGGGCGAGCATCGCTCGGGCGCTTCGATGCGGACCCAAATCGAGATGAGCCGGCCGCCGCGCGTTTGGATGCAGCTCGCGGGGGTCGAGCGCGACGTGGCGAATCCGGACCTCGGCGCCGCCGAATCCGAGTGGATGAAGTGGCGCGACTGCCGGCTCACGCCGCTCCCGTTTCCAGGTCGCTTCGCCGGAGCGGCGCTTAAGACCGTTCGCTGGTAGGCTTTTCGACCGCGTCGCGGAGGAACTTCACGATCTCCGCCGATTCGTAGAGCCAACGCTCGGGAGCGCCGGGCGGCGCGATTCGGAGGCATGGAACCTGGTCGACGCCCCCGCCGGCGAGGAGTTCGGCGTAGGCCTTCGGATCCTCGAGGACATCGTACGCGGGAATCTCGACTTGGAGCCGGGCGAGCTCGCGGCGGACCCGCGCCGCGAAGGGCGAGATCTGGAAATGGTAGAGTGAACAACCCCGGAGAGCGGCGCTTCGCTTCGCCACTTCCTCCTTCGTGACGGTTCGGTATTTTCGGTGGGCCGGCCCCTCGAGGAGCTTGAGTCCCTTACCGATTACCCGATGTACTTCATAGAATCCAAGGTTCGCCATAGTTCCTATTTTCCGAGGCGGGCTTCCACCGCGTCTAATACCGAATAGATCGAATCAAGTTTCCCGCAAAAAACCGAAATCACCTTGCCGTGGGCCCGAACTTCGCTCGGCGCTCCGCTGAAGGGATTTCCCCGGAGCTTCACTTTCGGCGCGATCCAGAGGTGCGCGTTCCGAACCGTCCCGAGTTCGAGGTAGTCTCGCGCATCCGTGATGATTTTTTCCATCACTTTCTCGGTTTTGCAGATTTCGTTCCGACGGGCCCACATTTCCTCGAGTTCGATCCGGTTTGAAGGACGCGCGAAAGGGGTATAGCGGACGCTCGATAGCGTGTCTTGCCCTTCATAGTTCGGATAAAGCGAAACGAATTCACCGTCGATGATCGTGATCGCTTCCGCGCCGACCGAATTCGACTCGAGGCAAACCATCGCGGCGAGCTCGTACGAAAAGTGAAAACCCTCCTCGAGCGGGAGCCCGAGGTTCGGATTCGTGAACGTCGCGTTGATGATCCGGTCGAACTTGAACTCCGAGCGATCCCGAAGCGCGACGATTCCGCGGGAATGGCTGACTTCGACAACTTCCGCGCCGACGACGATCTTCGCCCGCAAAGCGCCGACGAGGTGCGCCTTCAGCCGGTCGAGGAGAATCAGCTTTTCCTCGACTTGGAGGAACGCTTCGTACTCCTCGGGATTCTTCAGGATCGCGGGGGCGGCGGTTTCCCGGTAGCGAACGGGATACCCGGAGAGGTTCGCCTTCAGGTCCGCGTACCGGGACTTCCCGTCGCGGCGAATGGCGTAGACGTTTCGTTCGATATCCCGGAGAAAAGGGGCGAACTCGGCGACGAAACGCGGATAGCCTTCGTTCGTCTGCGCGATCGTCGTAGGGCAGCGCGGGTAATGGAACCCGGCGTGAAGGCGACACTGGTTGAAGATCGCCGACCGGTTCATCAGTTCCGAAGCCTGTTCGTAGAGCGTGACCTCGTGTTCCTTCCCGAGCCGGTAGGCGAGGAATGTTCCATAAAATCCGCCGCCGAGGATCGCGATCTTCATAAGGCTCCGATCCCCGTACGGGCGAGAAACTCCGGGCGAAGGAACTCCCGAATTCCGTCCTCGTCCCGTAACCGGATTCGCATCGCCCCCGCGCGCTCGGCGAAGCCGGGATCCTCGCGAACCCGGCGGAAACGATCGCGGAGCGACTCGACCCCGAACTTCCCATGCGGAATCGCGGCGGGACCGAGGCCGAGTCGCTCGACGCGGCCGCCCCAGTAAAACTGATCGAAGATATGGGGAATGAGGATTTGGACCGCGCCCGCGCGGGCCGCGGTGCTCACCGTACCCGGTCCGCCGTGATGGATGACGAGTTCGAGGCGCTCGAAGAGACGCGCGTGCGAGATTTTTCCGGCGAAAAAAATCGCCGGGTCGCCGGCGGATTCGAATTCGGCCCACCCCCGCGACACGATCGCGCGCGTCCGGAATTCGCGGCAAATCGCCGAGATCGCCCCCATCGTCTTCCGTTTCGCATCGGTCGGCATGCTTCCGAGTCCGAAGTAAAACGGGCGCGGACCGGCGTCGAGGAAGCGCCGGAGATCGTCAGGTAACTCGTCCTCCTCCTCGGGAAACCAGTAGGACGTTTGGAGGCGTTCGGGACCGTCCGCGGGAACCGCGTGTAGCGGGCGCGGAATCGCGACGAGCGAATGCGCGATGAAGTTCGACCAAACATCGCCGATTTTCGCGAGTCCGAGGGCGGCGCGCTCCCGGTTCAGGGTCGCGCGGAAAATCCGGTTTTGGAGAAACGCGTTCATTTTCCAAGTCGCCCGATTCCCAGCGGTGGGAAGCCCCTGCCAGGGAACGCCCATGCACGGATGCTCGGCGGTCGGATAGACGTTCGGGACATGAAAGACGTGGAGATGGGGGATTCGGCGGCTTTCGGCGACCGAGCCCGCGGCGTAGTTATAGCCGCCGCTGAGGAGGAGATCCGCGGACTCGGCGGCTTCGCGGAGGACCGCGAATTGGCGGATGACGTCCCGCCGGAGAAAGGAAACGTCGGCGAGTCGCGCGCTCGGCGTGAGTGAGGCGAGATTCTTGTCCCGAGTGAAGGCGCGCACGTCGAGGCCGGACTCCAGG
>JAYVXM010000502.1:0-3878 GCA_043785205.1 Bdellovibrionales bacterium | reverse complement strand
CCCGCTCCTCACGAAGGCTTTCTTCGATTCGACGGGCGCGACGCCTTCGCTCGAGCTCGCGGATCGGTTTGGGAATCAACCGCTCTATTTCGCGGGCTTCGTCGTGGTCGGGATCGCGCTCTGGTTCCGCCATTCTCGGCTCGGCCTCTGGCTCGGTTTCGCGGGTGAGCATCCCGAGGCGCTCTCGACGGCGGGCATTCGGGTCCGCGCGGTCCGGTGGTTCGGCGTCCTCGCGGCCGGCGCGCTCGCCGGAATGGGCGGCGCGACGCTCTCGATCTTCCTCTCGTCCTCGTTTTCGCGCGGCATGACTGCCGGCCGCGGCTTCATGGCGCTCGCGGCGCTCATTTTCGGGAAATGGCGGCCGATCCCGACGCTCTTCGCCTGCCTTTTCTTCGGGTTCACCGACGCGATCCAGATCCGTCTCCAGGGCGTTCCGATTTTCGGCGACGATCCGATCCCCGTTCAGTTCATCCAAGTTCTTCCCTACGTCTTCACCGTCCTCGTCCTCGCGGGCTTCATGGGAAAATCCCGGCCGCCGCGCGCGCTCGGGTCGCCGTGGCTCGGCATCCTCCTCGTCGGCGCGTTTCTTTTCGCGCCGGGCTGCGATTATTCCGAACGGCTCGGGAAGCGGGACCTTCACCACGCCGTCCCTCCGGTGGAGATCGGGTCTCCCGGGGTCGGGGACGGCCTCCGATCGGGCGCCGCGCGGAAGAGCCGCGAAAATGGTGAGCTCCTCGCCGAGATGATCCGGGTCGTTTTCGGGCGGGATCCGAAGGATCCCGAAGTATTCCAGGAATATCACGCGAGCTTGAATCAGGGCGCGTCGCTCGAAGGGATCTTGAACGGACTCCTTCACTCAGGCGCGTACCGGGAGTTCGAGACGAAGTCTCCGAAGGCGAGCGCTCTCGCCCGCGCGTTTTTCGTCGACGAACTCGTTCGGCTCCAGGACGGCCTCGTCGCTTCGGGACATGACCCGATCCGGCTGACCGACGCGAGCGCGCGGCCGCTCGCGAAGCTCGTCGTGCCGACCGGACCTGCGACGGGAAGCGTCGAACCGGACCGGGCTTGGAAATTCGACCGGAACACTTCGCCCGCGTTTTACGCGAAGGCGTTCGCCGAGAGTTCGACGCCGCTCCTCCGCCGCGCTCTCGCCGAGGCGGTCGAGGCGCGATTCGACGATTTTCCTTCGCCGGCGGCTCCCGAACTCGGGGCATGGTATTCCGAGCTCGCCGCGCGGCTCGCGGGGGCCGGCGTCGACTTCGGGCTTCCGCAACGGAATCGCGCCGAACGGACCTACCACCGCGAGATGTTCGACGGGCTCGTGAAATCTCGGTCGGCGGCCGAGGCGCACGACCGGATCCTCTGGGAGAGTCTGAATCGATACTTTAGAATCTTGAATCAACTCGACTCCAAGGCGGTCGGGAAAAAGGAGAAAACCGGATGAATCCCGTCATTATCACCTGTGCGATTACCGGCGCGGAAACCACGCGCGAGAAGCAGCCGAACCTTCCGATTACCCCGCAGGAACAAGCGCTCGCCGCCGAGGAATGCGTGAAGGCCGGCGCCTCGATCATCCACCTCCACGTTCGCGAGAACGACGGGACACCTTCCCAGCGCCCCGAGCGCTTCAAGGAAGCGATCGACGCGATTCGCGCGCGCGTGCCCGAGGTGATCATCCAGATTTCCACCGGTGGCGCAGTCGGGGAGACGATCGAGAACCGCACGAAACCGCTCGCGTTGAAACCCGAGATGGCGTCGCTCAACCTCGGCACCCTGAATTTCGGGGACGAGATCTTCATCAATCACCCGAAGGACATCGAGGGCTTCGCCCTCGCCATGCGGACCCACGGCGTGATGCCCGAACTCGAAGTCTACGAGGCGGGAATGGTCGAGACGGGATTTCGTCTGGCGAAGAAGGGGATTCTCACCGGTCCGCTCCACTTTCAATTCGTCCTCGGCGTTCCGGGCGGGATGTCCGGCGAGCCGAAGAACCTCAGCCACCTCGTCTCGTTCATGCCGGAAGGCGTCCACTGGGGCGTCGCCGGCGTCGGCCGGTACCAACTCCCGCTCGCGGTCCAAGCGCTCGTCATGGGCGGCCACGTCCGCGTCGGATTCGAGGATAATATCTTCTACTCGAAAGGCGTCGTCGCGAAATCGAATGCCGAGCTCGTGGCCCGGATCGCGCGGATCGCCGCCGAGCTCGGTCGCCCCGTCGCGAAGCCGGCGGAGGCGCGGGCGCTCCTCGGAATTTAGGTCTATGTCTTTGATCTTCCTTTGAAAAATTGGCGCTTGCGTGGATGTAACGCAGTGCGTTATAAGTAGGCCCTTAGTGGACCGGCCCGGCCCAAAGGAATCCCCATGCGAAAGCTCCCCCTCGTCCTCCTCTTCGCCGCCTTCCTCGTCCTCTCCGCTCAAGCCGCGCCCCCGCCGGCGCGAATTTTCCACTTCGGAATTCGGGCGAATCTGAAAAACGATATCGCGGCCCAAACCGTTCCCCTCGATTTTTGGAACCGCTCCATCATGGGTGCCGACACGAACTACGGGCTCGTCCCCTATCGTCGGGGCCTTTATGGGTCTTCTACGCCGGCGGCCCCCGTCGCCTACGGTGACTCCTATCTCGGCACGGGAAAAATGCCGTGGTTCATGATCATCGAGATCGATCGGAACTGTTCGAGAAAGCCGGCGATCTTAGATCATGCGCCGGAACAGAGTTACCTCGATCCGCGCTTCCTCGCCTGGGTCGACCGCGTAAAGCCGGAACCCTTCGTCACCCAGTCCGCCATTTTGGATGCCTGTTTTCCGGTGATGAACTCCGGTGGTACGACCTGGCGGGTGCCGAAGTTAAATTCGATTCGCGGTACCGAAAACGAATGCGACCGAATGGTGAATCGTTTCCTGGACGACGAAAAAATCGGGGTCGTATCGGATTATGCTTGGCCGGACAGCTGGTACATTCGGGACCGCGCTTGTATCAAATCGATACGCGGGACGCCCCGGGATATTCTCGAAATCATGGCTTCCGATCGAGATTTTTGGGATCCGAAGAAAATGGGCGATCCCCTCAGCGAAGAGGTCGAAGACAATCTCCCGCGGGTCGGGAGTTCCTTCGGCGTGATTCTCGCCCGCGCCCTCGCGGATGCGGGATTCCCGAAGGGCACTTTGATCCGCCTTCGCGCGAATCTTCGGCTTCACCCGGATTCCGACTCTCTTTTCGGATTCGAGCGCGCATTCGTCAATGCCGCCCTCCGAGAGGAAGAAGCCGGAAAACTTTCCGAGCTGAAGGCGAAAGTGGCCGACATCGTCCACCGAGCCGTCGACGACCCGCAGGCGGCGGGGGGCGAGTATTTCCGGGCGCTCGAAAAAAATCTCGTTCACGAGCTCTCCCAGCTCTAAAGGGTTGAATTCCCTAATGCCATGCGTTACTAACCGGGCATGTTTAAATCCAACGTCGTTCTCATCCTGTCGCTGGCCGCTGCGAGCGTTCAGGCTTCTCCGCCCGATACCGTCTGCCACCCGAAGACGAATGCGGCGGTCGCGGTCGCCGCGCTGAAAGCCGAGCTCGCGAAAAAGAATTCCGAACTTTCGAAGCGATTCGACGCCTTCCTCGCCGAGGCGGCCGACCCGATCGAAAACCCATGGAATCGCGCGAACGTGCCGGAAGGCGTCGACGCCATGACTTATTACCGGATGGGTGCCCGGAACGGGTGGGCCCGGATTCTTCCGACCGGAGCGACGACCTACGACGCGGCTCCGAAGAGCCCCGACGACTATACCGTTTGCGCGGACACTTACCTCGTGACCCTCGCGATGCCGATCGCGATGAAGTGGGGCGGAACGATCCTGAATTTCGTCTCGACCGCCCAGGTCGCGAACCTCTC
>JAYVXM010000501.1:0-3885 GCA_043785205.1 Bdellovibrionales bacterium | reverse complement strand
CGTCTTCGATTTCCGGAGACTCGATCATTCATGAGGCCTTAGAGGGTTCAGTTCCCCGCCGCGGCCGCCTTGAGCGGGGCGAGCAAGGTCAATAGGGCGTCCCGGCGTTCCGGACGACCCGTGAGGGCCGCGCGGGTCGACTCGAGCGCGGCGTGGAGTCCGCCGAGAATTTTACGTTCCGCTGGCGTCGCGCTCTGGAGCATCGTCGTCACTTGGGTCAGCCGGAGCTTCGACGGATTCTTCTCGAAGTTCTTCCCGTCGACGATCACGTCATCGAGCATCTCCTGCTCGAGCTCCGATACGAGTGCTCCCTGAAGGAGGCCCGCGGCGCGCGCGTCGTGCGCGACGACGGCGGCGAGAAGTCCCTTCGCTTTTTCGGCGGCCGGCTTCCCGACGCTATCGCCGATCAGGATCGCGTTCGCGAGTCCATCGACGCCGATCGTCGAGGCGGGATTCGCGAGGAGAACCTTCGTGCTCGAGGCGCTCTTCTTGAAGTCATTCCGTTCGGAAAGCTTCAAGCCGAGGAGATCGCGAGTCGGGTTCTTCTTCGCGAGCGCCACCGCGGCCGCCCCGATGTCCGTCTTCACGCTCTTATCGTCGAGCCCGACGAGGAGGTTCGCGCCCTTCCCGATCGCCGCCCGGAGCGACGAAATCGTGTTCGCGTTCAAAGCGATCGCCTCCGGAACGAGGATGAGCTTCGTCGCGTACTTCGCCGCGGTCGTCGCGCTCATCGCGCCTTCGAGGCGTTCGTCGTAAAGGTCGAGCCCGATCCCGGCCGATTTCCGCGCCTGCTGGGCGAGGCCAGCGACGTCGAGGGAGTTCACGACGAGGAGACCCCGCGAATTCGCGTTATAGGCGTACCGTTCGGCCGACTTCACGTTCACCGTTTTCGTATCGTAGGTCGCGTCGCCGACGCGGATCGCGACTTGAATCCCGAGCTTTTCCGGTTCGGGAGCGTCGACGAAGCGGAAACTCGACTTCACTTCCTTCGCTTCGGAACCCCGGAGGAGACCGAGCGAGATCGTGCCGGTCGAGATGACCGAGAGCCCGTCCGCGGAGACGATTTCCACGCGCGCTTCGGCGACCGCGGCTTTCGTCGAGAGGTTTTTCACGACGATGCGGAGGGAGTTCTCGACGTTCGGGAGGACCTTCGCCGGAACTTCGACGATGGAGAGCGAGAGCGTCGTCCCGACGGTGAGCTCGACTTTCGAGGAGCCGAGGACCTGGCCGCCCGCGGTCAGTGTGACGACGACGGATTCCTTCGACCCGATCGCGGCGAGCGGACGGACGCGAAGGGCGGAGATTTCGGAGAGGAGGACGTTCGACGTGGCCGGCAGAACTGGAAGCGTTGTGATCGGAACGGTGATTTCGAGGCCCGAAGTCGCGGCCGAGAGTTCGACCCGGACGTTCGCGCCGGAAGGAACCCTTCCGAAATTTTTCACGCCGACGTTCAGGAGAATCGTTTCGCCGGGCACGTTCACGTTATCGTGATTCGCGTCGACCGCGACCGCGTTCTGGAGCTGGAGAACCGCGCTCGAGTCGTAAACGGCTTTTTCGGCGGCGTAGGCGGACGCCTTCGCCTGCGCGTAGCTCGCGTTATAAGCGGTCGTATAGCCCTTCGCTTCGCCGACTTTCCGGCCCGCTTCGAGGTCGGCTGCGTTCGCGTCCGCGGCTCCGCGAGCGTAGGCCGCTTGGTAGGCCGCCTGGTAAGCAGTTTGATAGGTGCCGTTGAAGACGCGTTGGTACTCGCGCTGATAGGCGGAGTCGTAGCTCGACTTGTAGGCGGCGTCGAGCGCCCGGCGATAGGCAGCGTCTTCGGCGGACGCGTAGCTCGTCTGGTAAGCCGTCTGGTATTCGGCGGTATAGTCCGCGCGGGCGGCTCGGTCGTACGCGCCCTGGTAGGTCTGGCGATACGCGCGATCGTACGCGACGGCGGCGGCAGCTTGATACTGGCGATCATAGACTTCCTGGTACGTCTGCCGATAAGCGGCGTCGTAACGGCGGTCGAGTTCCGGGATCGGGTAGTGACCGTTCAGGGGGGAGAACGCCGTCACGGCCGCGAACTCCTCGGACTGGGCGAGGAGATTCGAGCCGACGAGCCCGAGTCGGGCCGGAGCCGCCATCGGAATCGTGACCGGAGTCAGCTTCGCGCCGAGCGCTTCGCGATCCGCGAGCTTCGTCCCGTCTTCCGAACCCTTCGCGGCGCCTTCGCGTTCGCCGCGGGCCTTGCCGGAGCGGAGGCCTTCGGCGTAGCCGCGGTCGTAGGACCCTTGGGTGTGGCCGACGCGAACGCCTTCGTTATAGCCTTCGCTTTCGCCCTTCGCGGTGCCTTGCGATTGGCCCGCCTGGATCCCGTCGGCATTTCCGACGCGAGTGCCTTCGGATTCCCCGCGAGTCTGGCCTTCGGCGGACCCTTTCGCGGATCCGTCCGCCGCGCCGCGGACGTTTCCGTCGCGGGCGCCGTTCGTCTGGGCGGCGCGGACGCCTTCCGCGCGACCGGCGGCGTCGCCTTCCCGATTTCCGGCGACCGCGCCGTCGCGATTCCCAGCTTCGGTTCCGCGGATTTCACCCTCGCGACCGGCCGCTTCGCGCCCGTCGCGGGCGCCGTCCCGTTCGGCCGTCGCGATTCCGTTTTGAAGGTTCGTCTGGACTTGGCCGAGGCGCGTGCGCGCTTGCTGTTCGATGACTTTCGCGTCGCGGACGCGATTCCGCTGGTCGAGGACGGCGGCGGTGGCCGCGTCGGCCGCGCGCCGGTCGGCGTCGAGTCCGGACGCCGCATCGTCGCGATCGCGCTGGAGCGCGGGGATCGTGGCTTGGAGCGAGCCGATCTTCGTCCGGTTCTGGTCGATCTTCGCGCGGTTCTGGGCGATCTGGTTTTTCGCCGAATCGAGGCTCGACTGGAGGCTCGCGACGCGCTGACGGGCGTTCGCGAGATTCGTCTGGAGTTGGGCGGCGCGGGAGCGGACGCCGTCCGTGTCGGCGCGCGCGCGATCGAGATCGGCCTTCAGCCGCGCGACTTCGGTACGCAGCGAATCGGAACGGGATTTCAAGTCGGCGACGTCGCTCGAAAGCGTCGTGACCTGGGATTCGAGTGTCGACGCTGCGGTGGTGTCGCGCTCGATTTGAGCGGTGAGTTCGGCGATTCGGCTTTGGGTTTGCGGAATTTGGGCGTGAACCGAGGCGAGTTCGGACTGGCCGCGGGAAACGGCCGCCGACGCGTCGGTCTTCCGCTTCGACGCTTCGGCGAAGGCCGAGCGGGCCGATTGGGCCGCGGACTCGGCGGCGGTTACGTTCGACTGGAGCCGCGCGATTTGGTCGGCCGGCTTGTTCGCCGCTTTCGCGGCGGCGAGCGCCTGCTCGGCGTTCCGTAGCGAAACGCCGGTGCTGACGACGGCCTGCTGGGCTTTCTCGGTGTCGGACGTCGCGGTGGCGAGGTCGCTCTCGGCCTTCGAAATTTCGCCGCCGAGGGCGGATTCGCGGCTCTGGAGCTGGGAGAGTTTCGCGACTAAGCCCGGCTTCTCCGCGTTCGCGGAAGCGAGGCGGGAGCGCGTGGCGGAAAGACTCGTCCGGGCGGTATCGAGGGTCCCTTGTTTGATCCGAATTTGATCGTCGAGCGGCTGGAGTTCGCGGTTTTTTGCGTCATACGCGTTCTGCTTCTCCGCGACGGCGCGGTTCGCGGCGTCGAGCTGGCCCTGGATCTGGGAGAGGGCGGATTCGGCGTTCCGTTGTTCGGCGGTGGCCGAGTCGAGCTGAGAGGAAAGCTGGGAGAGGGAGGCCCCGAGGCGATTTGCTTCGGCCTCGAGGTCTTGATCGGAGCGTTGGAGATTCGCGAGCTCGGACTGGCCGGCGGAAAGGCGGGCGGTGAGGTCGTTTACCCGCCCCTGC
>JAYVXM010000500.1:0-3893 GCA_043785205.1 Bdellovibrionales bacterium | reverse complement strand
CGGGATCGCCGTTTTAAGTCCGGCCATGACTTGGGAGAAGGCGCTTCCACTCGCCCGCATGGTCGACCAGTAGTGACCGAGCGCCGTCTCGAGATTCTCGGTGGGTCCCAAGGCGATGAGGCGGCGGTACATGATCCACAATCCGAGATTGAGGTTCGCGTATGCGTCGAGCAGCGTCCGCGCCGGATTCCCGAAGCTCGCCCCCTTCGCGTAGTCGGCGAGGGCCATGACCATGTCCGCGGTCCACGAAATATCGTGCCCGGTATAGGCGTAGCTTACGACGTCGACGTACGAGAGCTGGAGCAGCCCTTCGGAACGAATTTGTAACCCGGTTACCGGATCCGTCGACAGGGTCGTCTCCCGGTAGATCGACGTCCGATTACGTCCAGATTCCGGTCCGGCGATCGACCAGAGGAGCGACGACCAAAAGAGTTCCCGATTCCTTCCGCTCAGGCTCGCCCAGGCCGGACAAACCGTCGTCATGCGGGAGGGCGCGAGATTCAGCAATTCGGAGTAACTCCCGGTGACGGTATCCTCGATCGCCGCGGAATATTCCGGCAACCAGCCGGAAATAACCTCGGGCCGCGAGCCGACCGGAGTCGTCGGTGGTGAAGTGATCGCGCTTACGGTTCGATTCATTTCCGGACTACCACCTCCGCACGCCGAAAGTGCGATTAAGGAAAGCGTGGAAAAGAGCCGGAAAAATGACGATTTTTTGATTTCAAGAGTTTTATTCATTTGACTCAGCCTAAGGATATTTCCTCGCCGGTCAAAATAATTAAATTTAATGTGTGTAATTAATGAAGCGCGGACGCCGCGATCTCGCGATCGTCGAAGTGATTTTTCACGGTGCCGACGATTTGATAATTTTCGTGACCCTTTCCGGCGATCAAAACGATGTCGCCGGATTTTGCGAGACGTATAGCGGATTTTATCGCTTTTTCGCGATCGATTTCACGCTTAAAATTCGAAAATCCCGCGCAGCCCGCTTCGATTTCGAGCAGGATCTCCGCGGGATCCTCGGTGCGCGGATTATCCGAGGTAAAAATGACGGTGTCGGAAAGTCGACACGCGATTTCGCCCATCACGGGCCGCTTCGTCCGATCGCGATCGCCGCCGCAGCCGACGACGGTGATCAATCGCGCGCCCGTCGCGCGCATCGGGCGAAGGACTGCGAGCACTTTCTCCAGCGCGTCCGGCTTATGAGCGTAATCGACGAGGACGACGCGTCCGCCGCGCGAATCTTCCACGCGTTCGAGCCGCCCCGGAACGCGCGCGAGGCCCTGAATACCGAGACGAATCGCCGGATCGGAAATTCCCATCGCGCGGGTGATTGCGACGGCGGCCGCGATGTTCTCGGCGTTGAAACGGCCGAGGAGCGGCGAATCGATCTCGACCTCCGAAAAGACTCCGTGAATCCCGTTCGCGCCGATCTCAGTTCCATCCGGAACGGAAAAGGCGGTCGCGCCCGGCGTTTCGCGAAGGAGGCGGTCGCCCTCCCGGTTTCCCGCGTGGACGCAAAAGCGTGGGGATTTTCCCCAACGGTGCGAGCGCGTTGCCTGGTCGTGAAAGAGGATCCGCTTCGCCGCGAAGTAGTCCCCCATGTCCGGGTGGTAATCAAGATGTTCGGGACTGAGATTTGTGAAAACCGCGCCGTCGAACGAAACGCCCGCGCAACGGTGCTGTTTGAGCGCGTGGGAGCTCACTTCCATGACGACGGCGTTACAGCCCGCTTTCCGCATTTCGCGGAGGAGGGAGTGAAGCTCGATCGGACCCGGCGTCGTATGGGTCGATGGGATTTCGCGACCGTCGATCCGGTACGAGATCGTTCCGAGGAGCCCGACCGTCATTCCGGCGGAACGGAGGATCGCCTCGACGAGGAAGCTCGTCGTCGTCTTTCCGCTCGTGCCGGTAATTCCGATGATCGTCATTTCGCGGGAAGGATTTCCCTCGAACTGCGAAGCGAGGAGTCCGAGCGCGAGGCGGCTATCCGGGACGCGAAGGTAATCGTCGGAGGTAAGGCCGAACTCGCTCCCGTCTCGCTCGCCGACGAGCAGACGAGCTCCGCATTCCTTCGCCTTCCGAAGAAAGTCGTGACCATCGACCTGGGTGCCGCGAACGGCGACGAATACCGAATCCGCGCGGACGTCGTCGGACGAAGAAGTCAGCATCGACACCTCTCCGCCCAGCATCGATGGGAGGCCCGAAAATTCTTCGCGGAGGATTTCGAGAAGCGTTGGCAGGTTCATCCGGCTCCGAGCCTATTCGTTTTCGGAGTCGAAGCGAAGCCGGATTCGATCGGATTCGCTCACTTTCGCGCCGGGTTCGGGAAACTGAGTCCGCAGCCATCCGGCCCCGGACGCGTCGATGTCGAAGGTAAAGCCCTGGAGCGTCGAAAGCGCTTCGCGAATCGTCATACCGCGAAGCTCGGGCATTTTGAAAACGAGGCGTCCGTCGGGCGCGGTTCCCTGGAGTTCGAGTTTCGTGGGCATAATCGAATGAGACTGGCTGAGCGTGAGCGTCGTCGACTTGAGCGCAAACGGTTTCGACTTTGTTTTTGTCGGCGTCGGGAGGATCGGCATGTTCATCGGAATCCCGAAACGCGTGACGACGGCGTTCAGCACGTCGTGGAAAAGCGGCGCCGCGGTCTCCGACGCGTAGTAAACGCCGCGCGGATCGTCAAGGAGCGTGAGGATGACGATCTTCGGTTCGACGCCGACGGGAAAGCCGACGAATGAAGAGATGTATCGGCTTGTCGAATAGCGCTTCGAGTGGGGATCGACCGTCTGGGCAGTCCCGGTTTTTCCCGCGACGACGTAGCCCTCGAGCGCGGCTTTTTTTCCGGTTCCTTCGGGTTCGACGACGGATTTCATCGCCTCGATTACGCCCGCGGCCACTTCGGGAGTCATCGCCCGGCGAGGGGCCGGCGGTTCGGTTCCCGGGGCCGGATTTTTAAGCAAACGCGGTTCGACGAGGTAGCCGCCGTTCAGAAAACTCGCGTAACTCCGGACCATCTGCATCGGAGTGACCATGATCCCCTGACCGAACCCGACCGTCGCGAGCGTTAGCGGCTGCCACGGTTTCTTCGAACTCGGTAACCAGCCGGCGAGTTCGCCCGGAAAGCCGACGCCGGTGCGGGCGCCGAAGCCGAAATTCCGAAGGCCGGCCATGAACTTTTCCTGCCCGAGCTTGATCGCGAGTTTCGCGGCGACGACGTTCGAGGAAACCTGGATCATCTTCTTGAGACTGATCCAAGCGAAGCGCTCGCGCGTTTCGGATTCGGAAATTTTCCGGCCCTGGATCTTGATCGACCCGTTTTCGCCGAACATCTGATCGGTGATTTTCGAACCGTTTGCAAGTGCGGTCGCGAGGAGGATTGGCTTCATCGTCGAACCCGGCTCGTAGCCGTCGACGAGGACGCGGTTCCGCTTGCTTCCGGGCGTCCCGTTCCGAAGGTTCGGATCGAACCCGGGCGCGGTGGCGGTGGCGAGCAGGTCGCCGTGGATCGCGTCCATGACGATGACCGAGCCGGCGCGCGCGTGGGTCTTGTCCATCGCGTTTTTCAGCGCTTCCTCGACCGAGTACTGGAGGGAAGCGTCGATCGTGAGCTGGATCGATTCGCCGTCTTTCGCGTCGGCGACCGCCGAGGCATCGTAGAGAGTCGGCCGCCCGAGGGCGTCGCGGATCGCCTTCATCGAGACGACTTTTCCCTCGAGGCGGGAGTTTTGCCAAAGCTCGATTCCCTCGGTGCCGTCGTTATCCAGGTTCACGGTGCCGATCGTCTGGGCGGCGAGCTCGCCGTGGGGATAGCGGCGGAAATTCTCCTTCACGAGCCAAAGTCCGGGAAGGAGCTGCCCGTTTGCCGAGGTGATTCCCCATTTCTTGAATTGATC
>JAYVXM010000499.1:0-3894 GCA_043785205.1 Bdellovibrionales bacterium | reverse complement strand
TCGCTTCGAGGGCGCTCGCGGCGAGCCGCTCGGGATGGCCGCCGAGGAGCTGGGGTTGGACGGCGACGCCCGCTTCGGTAAGGAATCCCGTCGCCGACTCGGGAATCTCGTTCCGAAATACGCGTTTCGGGAGGACGTTTTGGGAGACGCGGATGAACTCGCTCACGACGTGGGAATACCCGCCGATCTCGGTCACCATGGCCCGCATCGGAGCGTCGGTGATCCCCTCCATCGGCGCTAAAAGCAGGGCCGGGCGGCCGTGAACGACGCCGAAAGGCGGGCCGGAAGGCCCTAAAACCGAGCTTGTGATGAGGGTTGGGGATTTCGATTCCAAGCCTTTCGCGGGTATCCGAAAGCCTTCCCGAGGGCAAGAAATTACGCTATGCCTTGCGTCAGATGTCGGAAAGTACGCTGAAATCGAACGCCTCCACCACCGTCGTCGTCGGGATGTCCGGCGGGGTCGACTCGTCGGTTACGGCGGCCCTCCTGCGCGAGGCGGGGTACCGGGTCGTCGGCTTGTTCATGAAGAATTGGGAAGAGAAAGACGCGAACGGCGTGTGCTCCTCGGAGCGCGATTACGCGGACGTCGTCTCGGTCTGCCGCCGGCTCGACATTCCCTACCACTCGGTCGAGTTCGTTCGGGAATATTTCGACCGCGTGTTCAAGACCTTTCTCCGCGAGTACGAAGCCGGCTTCACGCCGAATCCGGATATCCTCTGCAATCGCGAGATCAAGTTCGACGCCTTCTTTGAAAAAGCGATGGATTTCGGCGCGGACTTTCTCGCGACCGGGCACTATGCGCGCACGGAAGTCCAGGGCGGCGTGCCGCTTCTTCTCAAAGGCCTCGATCCGGCGAAGGACCAAAGTTACTTCCTCCATGCGATCGCGGGCGAACGGCTCGCGCGAGTGATGTTCCCCGTCGGGGAACTCCCGAAGAGCGAAGTGCGCCGGCTCGCCGCGCGCTACGAGCTCTCGACGACGGAAAAGAAGGATTCGATGGGGATCTGTTTCATCGGCGAACGGGATTTTCAGCCGTTCCTCGCGCGCTACCTAAAGGGTTCGCCGGGCGCGTTTCGGCGCCTGAACGGCGAGCGCGTCGGCACCCATCCGGGCGCCCAGTTCTTCACGCTCGGTCAACGCAAGGGCCTCGGTTTGGGCGGCGAGGGCGAGCCGTGGTTCGTCGTCGAGAAGGATCCGAAGACGAACGTGGTTTACGTCGAGCGCGGGGAATATCATCCTTCGCTGTTTACCGATGAGCTCGTGGCGGAAGAGCTGACCTGGATCGGCGGCCGCGCGCCGCGCCCGCTCGGAACGCCGTTCGCCTGCCGCGCGAAAGTCCGCTATCGGCAGTCGGATCAAGACTGCCATCTTCGTCTCGAAGACGACGGCTTCGGCGGCGTGCGGGCGCACGTCCGTTTCGCGCGTCCGCAGCGCTCGGTCACGCCCGGTCAGTCGGTGGTTTTTTACGCGGGCGACGTTTGTCTCGGCGGCGGCGTAATCCGTGCGCTCGGGGAGAACTACCTCGCGCGGGGATACGTCGCGGGGGACTTGCGGCGGTCGCTCGAAGACGCGATTTAGTGCCTCTCTTCGGTCATCAATTCGCGGGAAATACCACGCCGTAGTCATGCATCGCCGCTTCGACCGCGGGCCACCCCGCCGCGGCGGCGAGGTCGTAGGACGCGAGCGCCCGGCGAATGCGTTCCGCTTTATTCGCGAAGTTTCGGAAGTAGAATTTCGTACCGTCGGGAAAGTAGGCGAAGTGGACGACGGGATGGAGGGCGAAGAACTCCATCAGCTTGCAATCGAACCGGTCGACGGCGGCTTGGATGCGCGGGCCGACCGTGCTTTCCTGCTCGAATTTCAGCGCGGTTTGGAAGATTTCGCGAAGCTCGCCTTGGTTCAGGACGACCTGGCCGGCGGCGGCCGCGTGTACGCGGTTCAGGGCCGCGAGGAGCTCGGGCGCGAGGAAGCGCTCGGCACCGGTTTCGGTGCCGTGGGCCTTCGTGAAGTAGTAGTTCGTGTAAGTGTCGATGAAGACCGCGCGGTTCGTCTTCGCGAACGCGGCCGAGAAGTCGCGGAGCATTTGGCGGCGACGCTCGACTTCGCGTTTGGAGTAGAAGTAAATTTTCGAAACTTCGTCCCCGATCGGCCCGGTCGCTTGGAAAAAATTATAGCCCCAGAGGGCGCCGTGAAGGGCGACGAGCGGGAAGCGATGGTTTCCCTTCGAGTCGCGGTAGATTTCGTCGAGGAGGACCGCGCGTTTCGGCATGTCGAGGGGGTTGCCGGCGCGGGCAGTGGCTTCGGCGCGGATCGCGGCGTAGTCGGCGGCGAGGTCGGCGTGGGCGACGCCGAGGCCGGCGAGACCGCTGGCGAACGCAATGAGGAAAAGGCGGAGACGGGTCATGGCGGGGAGACTATTATATCTGATCTTATTAGTCAACTATCGAACCGGCGCCGCGGCCCCGCGCTTCGGCAGCTCTCGACGCATTGTCCCCTTATCAACAAGGGTACGGTGCGTCGTCGTATGGACTGAATAAGCCCGTGTCCCAACTCCAGTATACACTCCAGTATCCAGTATAGAGTCGCGTGGTCGGGATGAGAACGAAAAGGCTCTGGTAATGGGCGGAGCCCGAAAATCCGACGCCGATCCACCGCTTCGGAGTCGTCGCGTTTTCTTTCGACTCCGCTATCCTAGACCCATGTCCTCCCCCGAACCGGCTCTCCTCCGCCCCGCCCGCATTCTCGTCGTCGGCACGAGCGGCGCCGGAAAGTCCACGCTTGCGACCGCCCTCGCCGCACGCCTCGGAATCCCCGACATCGAGCTCGACGACCTCTTCTGGAAACCCGCATGGACTCCGTCGACGAACGAAGAATTCTGCGCGCGAATCGAACGCGCGCTCGCGGAAAACCCGGAGTGGATCATCAACGGGAACTACGGCCAAGCGCGTCCCCTCACTTGGCCGCGCGCGACCCATCTGATCTGGCTCGACTACTCCTTCGCCCTCACCTTCACGCGCGCCTTTCGACGCACGATCCACCGCTACGTCGCGCGCACCGAGCTCTGGTCGGCGAAAAACCGCGAGAGTCTCTATACGTCCTTCTGCACGAAAGATTCGATCCTCTGGTGGGTGATCACGACGTGGAAAAAACGCCGCCGCGAATACCCGGAACTCCTCGCACGTCCGGAGTACGCGCACCTCCGAAAACTCCGGTTCCGCTCGCCGCGCGAGACCGAACGCTTTCTCGCGAGTCTCCTCCCGGCCGAAGGCGGAGCTCCGAGCACCGCGACCCCGGAACCGAACCGAGCGCTGGCCTCGCGTTCCTAAGTTTAGTCCACGCCGAGAATCACGCGCAAACAATCCGCCGCGTTCGTCGCCGCGAACTCGAGACTCTTCCGAAAATCGCTCTCGATCGTCCCGTCCGGCGCGAGCCGGTCCGAAACCGTCTTCACGACGAGGAAAGGAAGACCGAGCCGCTCCGCCACGTGCGCGACGCCGGCGGCCTCCATGTCGACGAGAAGCGCCTCGGGGTGGAGCGCGGCGATCGCGGCCTTCCGTTCGACCGTTCCGACGAATTCGTTTCCGGACAATACCACGCCCCGGTGAAACCGCCTCGTCCCGAAGAGCGCCACGAGCGAATCGAGCGCCGCGGAGTCGGCGGCGCGCACGGGCCGGCTTCGCGCGGCGTCCGCCGAAGAAAGGATATATTCTCCCGACGGCATCCGCGCGTGCCCGAAATCGAGCGACGAAAAGGAATCGTGTTGGAGCACGCCCGAGGCGAAGACGACGTCGCCGATCTCGAGCTTCGTCGAAACCGCGCCCCCGACCCCGAATAGAAAAATCGCGTCGACCGCGGAATGCTCGGCGATCGTCGCGACGGTCAAGGCGGCGTTCA
>JAYVXM010000498.1:0-12407 GCA_043785205.1 Bdellovibrionales bacterium | reverse complement strand
CAGGTCCTTCGCTTCAGCATCGCTATGAATGTAATACCGGCGCTTACAAGAACCAGTTTCGCCATAAGACTTGAAGGTCTCTTCGATTTTATCGAAATGGTTGGCTTCGGGTCCAAAGTGGCTGAACGAATGATTGCCTGTCTTGCCTCCGATTCCGTCGGTAGCCGATGAAATCGGATAATGAGTGGGGAGGAGCACGTTTTGGAGAACGTTCGCTCGCGGTAAAAGGTGAAATTGTTGGAAAACGAACCCGATTTTCCGATTTCGGAGTTCCGACCGTTCGTTGTCGGTCATCTCAGCGAGATTCTTTCCGTCGATGGAGACGAAGCCGGAGCTCGGCGAGAGCATGCACCCGAGAATGTGAAAGAGAGTCGACTTTCCGGAGCCCGAAGCACCGCTCAATCCGACGAATTCGCCGCGTTCGATCTCGAGATCCATTCCTTTGAGAACTTCAAGTTCGGACCCTTGCGATCCGTAACGAAAATGGAGGTCCTTGGCGACGAGGAAGCTCATAGGGCGTTCGTGAGGTCGAGATCGACGCGACGCAAACGCTCACCTTCGGTCGCCCCTTCGAGGATTTGAACATAGTCGTCGTTCTGAATCCCGACGCGAATCGCCTTGCGCTTCCCGTCCTCACCCACGACGGCGTATCCATTTTGGACTCGAAGCACGTTTTCCTGCCGAACGACGAGCGTGTCTTTCGCGGCAGCGATCATGATGTCGATCAAAACCGAGATCCCCGGCTTCGGTCCGTCCGGTCCGGCGTCGTCGATTTCGATCAGGACGGGAAACTCGGCGCTACCGGATTCTCCTTCACGCTTCTCCGCGGCCGCGAGCGCGATATTCTTTACGATTCCGTGAAACTCTTTGGAGTTTTGGGAGGCGGTCCGGATCATGGCTGTTTGCCCGGGCCGTACGCGATCGACTTCGACTTCTGGAACGTTCGCGCGGACGTAGAGACGGGAGAGATCGTCGATCCGAACGAGTTTCGATTGATCCTTAGGATCGACGTACTGTCCTTCGCTCACGAGCACCTGCACGACCTTTCCCGGAAACGGCGCGCGCAGCGGAAACGATTCGTCGCCTTTCCGGGCGAGCGATTGAGAAATCGTAACCACGGGATCGCCGGCTTTAACGGGCGATCCGACGTCGACGAAGAGTTTCGTAACGTAACCGCTGAAGGAAGGCATGATCACCGTCCGACGATTCGGAGTCACGGTTCCGGTGAGCGTCACCCTTTGATAGATATCCTTCCGTTCGACTCGGTTTAGGGGCGGAGCTTCTCCTTTTTCCCGGCATCCGAGCGGGAGAATGAACATGCACGCCAAAAGTACGGAGACCGTCTTATTTCGGACCATAAACGTCATAGGCGCTTCCTTCGAAATAGCGGTATCGTGCAATCGCATCTAACGCCTGAAAGTAATTATCGTAATAGGCGATCCGGGCGTCGAGAAGTTCGTTCAGACTCGTGATGAGGTCGAGATAGGCGACTTTGCCTTCGCGATAATCCGACTCGAGCAGCGTGTAGCTCGACTCGCCCGCTTGGAGAAGCCGCTTGCTTCCGGAAAGACTGCGAGAAAGGCGATCGATCTCGATCGCGAGCTTTTGGATTTCGGCTCCCTCGCCGATGAGATCCTTTCGGATGGCCTCGTAGTGGGTGTCGCGAAGCAGTTCGGCGACCTCCACGTTTCGACGGCGAATGCCCCAGTCGAAAATATTATAGGACAGATTCAAGGTTACGTTCCAAGTCAACGTAGGCGAAGTGGAGGTTTTTTGGAGCGCGAAGTAATCTTGTTTTTCCCAATCGACGCCGCCCGTGAGTTCGATCCGCGGTAAATTTTCCCGTCGTTGGAGTCTCACCGCGTAAGTTTCGAAATCGCGCTGAAGGGAGGCCAACCGGCCCGTGTAGGTGCGGGATCCCGCGATCGGAAGAACGGGTAAGATCAAATTCGCGGTCTCCGGAGGAGGGGCCGGTAGCGGTTTAAAACGAACTGCTTCGTTTCCGTCCGCGATTCCGACGACCCGCCTAAGATCTTGCTCACTGTCGGCGAGTCTCGCTTTCTCCGCCAATAGATCGAGATTCGACCGCTCGACCTCGGCTTCGATTCGAACGAGGTCCTTTCGCGTTCTTAATCCGTCCCGATGGGCGCGGCGGATATTTTCAAGCTGGCGCTGAAGCGTCTGCTGTTGTCGATCGCGGGTCGCGAGAAGTTCAACGAGTAGGGAATACTGGAAGTAGGCGGAGGCCACGTCCGCCGTCAGGCGATTCCTCGCCGCTTCCAGCTGCAAAGCGCCGATTTCCCGGGTGACGGCGGTCGACTGAATCTCGGTCACGGTTACCCCATTATCGTAAAGATTCTCGCTCAATTGAAGCGAGGCGGTGTCGAACCAGGGAGACGCCGGATTTGGGGGCGGGCGACCGTCGTAACGGCCTTGGGTAGTGGCAAGATCGAGCGAGGGAAGGAGATGAGCCTGCGCGTTCTTATGAAGAAGGGAAGTACTCCGCGCGAAATAAATCGCGCTCGCGATGTCTGGTGATCGGCGTTCCGCTAGGGCTACGGCTCCGGCGAGGTCGACGAGCGTCCCCGCGCCAGCGTTGACCGCGAAAAGGAGTACGATATTCGCGGTGATGGCTGCACTTTTCGGCATAATGACGATATCTCAATGCTAAGGTTTGAACCACCATACGTCAACGCGTCAGATCTCCTCACAATTCGGGCTTGCACTGAGCGTTCCGGACTCATTACGATTAAACGGTGGTCCCGATCAAACCGCGCTACACATCGTATTTTAAATTATACGCGCCGGCATCGAGTCACGACTCCCTGGTCGCCGAATGCGCAGTTCCCGTAATCGAGGCGGCCCTTTCGAGCGGAACCGCCCACTCCTGGCTATTCGTGCGCTACGAAGACCCGAAGCCGCATGTACGCCTCCGGCTTTTTTCGTCCGGGCGCGAAGACGCGCGCGAGCTCAAGCGCGAGTTTCCTAAGAAATTGCGTCAAAGATTTGGGGGTACGCTCGCTATCCGAACCTCTCGGTATCGGCCCGAATTCACACGCTACGGCGGAAATTCGGGCGTCCGCATCGCCGAACGGATTTTTGACGTCAGTAGCCGAGCGGCGATCGCGTTTCTCAACCAACGTCGCTCCGAGGGTATCTCGCGACTGGAGTTCGGCCTGGTCAGCGGCGAAGCACTACTCGAAGGGCTCGGATTTAGCCGTTCTGATCGCGATCGGATTTTTGGGAGTACGGGTTACCTCGAGAATCCGCCGTCGGTGGAGGAAGTTCAAGCGCGGCTCGGCCCGGGGCTCGAGCGTCTCGTTCGAGAACCTCGTCGCTTTTGGAACGGCCCGCGTTCCGGGATAGGCCGCACCGTGCGGGAATTTTATGCGAACGTCGAATCCATACGGAAAACCTACGCGAAGGAGATCGCGGCGTTGCCGGTTCCGCTTTATAAACTCGCGTTCGCCTACCATCACATGCACATGAATCGAATCGGCCTCGATCGGCTTCAGGAAAACATCCTGCTGATCGTTCGGGCCGGGGCGATCCGGCGTCAGGCTCGGTAAGGATCGATCACGAATTTTCCGCTCACGAGGCGCGCCGAATCGCCGCAATTCCAGCGGAGCGGGAGCGTCGCCCCCCCTCGCTTGCCGATCTCAAGTTCGAGTTCTCGAATCGATTTTTCCTCGGAAGGCTCGCCGAGACCCCAGCCGATATCCTCGATCGGACGCCCGATTCCGGCGAAGCCGTTCGCGTACGGAAGAAAGTACTTCGCCCCCGCCGCGAGACAGATGTCCGCGATTCCTTCGTTACCGGCCGTCGTCGGTTTAAGCTCGCCCTTTCGACTCATCTCGTACAGCTCGCGGAGTTCATCGAACTTGAACGGAGCCCAGCAGGTCGGAAGACCGCCGAAAAACGGTGTCAGGAACGAGCGTTGGCACGCCAGAACGACGTCGACGGGACCCCGTTTCGCCGAGGAACGCGCGGCGACTTCGACCATGTCCCCGTCGGGATCGGCGCCGCTATCGATCAGCATCAGCGCCGAGTATTCGGGGGTGTTTATTCGGTAACAATTTCCCCAGTTTCGAAGGGTCGGCGGCAATTTGAAATGCCGATTCGCCTGTTCACCGTAGAAGGGGAGGACGTCGATTTCGATGTCGCCGATTCGGATGGTTTCGTCCCACTTCCCGATTCGCGGCGCTTCGCCGAAGTCTTCGAGCGAGCGCGCGAAATCGGCGTTACAGAGAATATTCCGGTCGCCACGCGGAACGACGATGGGCACGGCTCCGCGCTGTCCGTAATGGAGTAGGGTCGGGATGTGCCAGTGGTCTCCGTGCCCGTGACTGATCAAAATCGCGTCTAACGGCGGTTCGGGGGCGAGCTCGATCTGATTGATCGCGGGGAGCGCGTGACAGAGAGCGATCGGATCGACGAGAATCCGAGTCTTCGCCGAACGAAAGAGCAAACTTGCGTGTTCGCGCCGGTAGATGCCGGGGCGGTCGGATTCCGGCCAGTACGGCCGGTTGCCCGGTTCCGGAGCGGAGAAATCGAAAAATTCGTCCGGAAGGAACTTAAAACGTTTCCGGAAGAGCTCGCGGTCTCTGGTCGTGATGCTCCAGCGGATGAGTTCCTCGAACGTCCTCGTCTGATCGGTCGGAATCCGCAGGGAGATCGGCACGGCCGATCCCTTCGAGAACACGAGGCTGTAGTCATTTCCGTCTAGGTTCAACACGGAATCCACGAGGATTCGTTCCCCGTTTCGAAAAGCGTCGAGGTTGAACCAGCTCGAATTAAGATTAAATTTCGCGATTCCCTCCGCCAGCACGGCGGCGCATTTCTCCCGGTCGAATTCGGCCCGGAGAAAGCCGCTCAAAAGCCATCCGAAGGGAATCTGAAAGACCTCGGAAAATGGATCGATTTCGACTGAGGTTTCCGGGGAAAAAAACATGGCCGCTCCTTAGGCTAGGCGTAGACGAAGAGTATCTCACGGAAACGATTCGCCGCGGGATCCAGGTCCGAAAGCGCTACCGACCATAGACCGATTGTACTCGGCGCCGTCAGGGCCTCGACGTACCGGCTAAAGTGCCGAGCGGTGAGGAGCTTGCGATCGTCTGCCGGAAGGTCCTCGAACAACGTCGCAAGGGTTCCGATCGCGCGGACGGATTCCTCGGAGGCAGCGGCCGCGTTTAACTTTCCGAGATCGGCGATCAGGGTTCGCAGCACCGCCTTCGCGGTCCCGGCTGTGACCGTCCCCCGGCGCGCCTCGCAAATTCCAATGCCGGTCGGCACGCGCGGAGGAATGATCAGTTGTCGCTCGGCGGCCCATAGTCGGCTCTTTTCGAGAGGACGCCGAACCTCTTCGGTATAGGCCCGGTCGGCTTCGCCCATGCGCGCGGCGACCTGTTTCGGAGTTCCGCCATCGCGCAGCCGATCGAGCGCGGATTCGAGGCGGCCGATATAGCAATCCACGTTCGAGACGATCGATTTACGTCGACGCTCGGCCGGAATTTTTCCGACGTACCACTCATTTTCGATCGCGGTCCGAAGCTGATAAGCGAAGTAGGCGCGGGTCTGGATGGCGCGGCGGGCACGGACCCGTAGGAGCTTCTCGGGCGAAGTTTCCGCCAATTCCCGAAGACCTCGCCCGAAGAGTTGCCGAAAATACTCGGTCGGCCGCGGCGCCGAAGCGAGCGCGCCGAGTTCGGGATTAAAAAGCGAAGGGAGTCCAGAGGGAGCGCAAAATCTCGCGTAGTAGTCGTCGAAGATTCCGAATTTCCTCAGGACATCGTAAAGGCGCCGAGTGGTGACGTCGGCGACGCCGTAAAAAGACGCGATTCGCCCGGCTAACGCGGAAGGAAAATTTCCCCTCGCCCCCGAGAGTTCCGTCGCTTTTCCGCTAAATTCTTCGAGGTAGATCTCGAGTATTCGGTCGGGATCGGAAACGCCGATCGATTCGAACGCCCGATAAGGATGGAAGTTCCGCTGAGAAGCCGCGCTGCGAGTGAATAGGACCTCACCGTCCGGAAAGGATCGCCGTATTTCCGGCGTGAGAACGATGTCCGAGTAAAAAAAACAGAATCCTTCGCCCATCAGGCTCATTTCGACGAAGGTGTCCACGTTCGGGGAAGGCATCGCGCCGGTAAATAGCGGCTCCCAGACGAGGACGTGAAGCATCTCGTGGCAAAGGGTGACATAGCGGTAAATGAGAGATTGGATTTTCGCGAACTCGGACCCAAGTTCTTCCTGTTCCGAGGCGCTCGGAGGCGCCAAACCCACCACCGGTCTTTGGGAGATCGGGTTCCACTCCATGATCCCGTTCGAATCGACGGCGGCGGACGCGATCGTGTGGCAAAGATTCGCGATCGCCTTTTCCGAAAAGGGCGTGGCCGGGCATGCGCGGAGCGACCAAACCGACGTCATGAACTCGATCAGCTCCTCGTAGGTGCGAACTTCTTTCGCGGTGAGAGTGTCGAGCGCGTTCGTTTTCATGGGGAGTACACCACCGCCATCCGGTCCGGATCGAGATAGCGTTTCGCCGCCGCCCGAATCGATTCGAAACTCGTTTCCCGCGCGAGGGTCGCGTCCTGCCACCAGTCCAAGCCGAAAAGGCGATACGCGGCGGCCTCCGTAAGGCGAAACTCCTCCGGATCTCCCGAATCTTCGAGCGAACGGAGGTGATTGGCGACCGCGCGCTCGAATTCAGCGCGCCTGAACCGGCCCGCTGACAACCGGTGGCATTCGTCGAGGAAGGTGCCGAACACGCGTTCGGCCCGGCTCGTCCGCGAACCGGGTTTTAACGCGATCATCACCTCGAGAAGTCCCTCCCCGGCGGTTAGCGGAAGATGGGAGGCCAGCGCTGCGAGGTAGGGTCCGGCCGCCGTTCGAAACGGGCTTCCTCGGCCGAGGAGAAGGTGAGCGACGATCCTCAGCTCGTTTCGATCGCGCCCTCCACTCGGAGCCCGGATTCCGATGGTCAACGCGGGTCGGGAATCTTTTGCGGGGCGATCGACCCGTACTCGGAAGCCCGCGGCGATCGGCGGGGCGGAGGGAAGGCCGTCGGAGAACGACGGCGCCCTAGGTCCCTGCAGAAGGTTGGCGGACTCGAGAATTTTAGCCGCTTCTTCCGCGATTCGATGGAAGTCTCCTTCGCTCGAGCAGCTGATCGCGAACGCAAGCGTCACGTTTCTCGCGACGTAATGTTTCGCCACGAATTCGCGGCAGTCTCGCGGGGTGATCCGGCGCACGTCGGCGAGGCGTCCGACTGTATACGGGGCGTACGGATGGCGGTCGTAATTCAAGCCGTAAAGGAGATCGAAGGCTCGCGCGAAGACGGTTTGTTTTTGCTTCGCTTTCTTTTCGGCGACGACCTCCGCGACGGATTTCCGAGCGCGGTGCGTGCGACGGGAAAATCCGTCGAGCCAGTTTTTCACGAAAGTAAAGAGGTCGGAATGGAGCGCCTGGGAAATCCCGAAATGGTAGCGGGTATAGTCGAGGTGGGTGCGGGCGCCGAAGATTACCCGTCGTTCCGAATGGGCAAACCGAATTTTATCGGGCATAAAATCCACGACATCTTCGATTCCACCCCCGACGTAATGTTCGACCACGTGGGCGAGACCCTTCTTCCCGACCGGGTCCGACCCGGAGCCTGCGCGAATGAGCGCGACGCCGACGACCCCCTCTCGACCGGGTTCCTCGCTTCGAATGAACAGGCACTCGGGACCGTTCGAGAGATTCCGGGTCACTCGGCTTCCCATTGAACTCCTAAGACGAACTCCGTTGCGAGTCGGCGGCCGTCGACCGAACGCCATTCGTTTTCCGGAGACGGGAGCATTTCCGTGATTTGAAGATTTGTCGAATCCGGATGAGTTTGGAGTGTGGAGAAAAGGACGTCGAGCGCGAGAGGGCCGAGAAAGTCGACGAAGAAGGGTCGTGTGCCCGACGTGCGGGCGAATACATACCGGGGCATATTCAGGGAGCGACGCCAGCGATCGATTTCGACCAGGGCTTTCCACCCGTCGTCGCACGCGAGAGCGCGGACTTCGGAAACGGGAACGTTCCAGGTTTCTCGGCGGATGACGGTATCATCGATGGTGAGACGAGGAATGTGCCGAAGAGCCGGCATATGCCACCAATAGTCGAGGGTGGCGCCGGTGCCCGCTCCGAGAAGCGTCATCAAGTGGATGGGATTCGGCGCGATTGCCGTATTGATCGCGGAACAAAAGTAAGGGAATAGGGGAATATTCTCGTTTTCTTTTTTCCAAAAAAGGGACGCCTCATTGGAGACGCTGAGATCGATCCAGACGTCTTTAAAGGGAATCAGCTCCGAAGCGGGCCTCGCCGAACGAGCTCCGAACAGCTCGATCGCGTACGGTTGGTGTTCAGAAAAAGGCGTTATCGTGTCCGGGACGTCGTTCGACTGGAAAAGTACATCCGTCCACCGCCGATTCCCCTCGTAGCGAGGCCGAAGCCATTCGAAATGGCGTTCGAGGTCGGCTTCGCAGGCCCGATCGTCGAGAAGGCGGGCGAAGCGAGCATGGTGCAGCCCCATATTGGAGCTCATGCCGTCCACCACGACGAGCCGCGCTCCGTCGGGGCCGCGCGCGACCCGGAAGGAGATCCAGGAATGGGCCGCTTTCACCTCGGGCGGTTGGTCCGTTAAAAGTTCTAAGAGCCCATCGGCTCGTAAATCGATCGAATGCACGTCGGTTCGGTCGGCCGGCGCCACTCTCGCGAGCCAATCGTAAAGCGTGCTCCCGAAGGAGTTCGTAATCACTTTCGTGGTTTGAATTTCGTTCACGGTCTCCGCCCCGATGAGATCCCGGAGCGGCATTTCGGATTTTCCGACTAAATCCTTAGCGATGTTCAGCTGGTGGATGAATTTCCAGGCCGCGAATTTACGGGGATAATTCACCCCGGCGGCTCGCGCGATGAAGTGATTTTCGCGGAAAACGTCGATGACCGATCTGATCGTTTTCGGATCGAGCGGCGTTTCCACGGCCGCGGGACTCGTGTCGATGACGATGGATCGGCTGAACGAAAATTTCTGCCGGTCTTCGCCGAGGAGTCCGGCGATCAAAGCGGCTAATTTTTCATAAGACTCTATCCTCGAAACGCTTCCTGGCGCGCTTTCGACTTCGCGGAGGAGGCCTTGAATTCGGAGCAGCGACTTCAGGATCGGACCGAATTCGCCCCGGTTCGTATCGGATTCGAGCCATTCGATCAGATAACGGAGGCCGTCTCGAGTGCCGAAGGGGATGCGAAGGCCCCCTTCGAGGATTCCCCGATCGCATAACTTCCGATAGTAATCTTCGAGCTCGCCGGCGTCGAATTCCCCGTCCATTTCCTCCGAGACTGCGTCGATTAGTTTTTCGGCCGTCAGTTCTCGGCGAGTCGCGATCGTGATGAATGAATCGAGTAATTCCGAACGCGGGAGGGACAGCTTCTGATCCGCCGCCGCCCCGAGGTCGCCGAGCCCTTTCCAGAATACGACTCGATCCTCCTCGTACCAGAGGGTGGAATTTATTTTCGGGATGACTCGGCGCCAAGCGCCTTCATTCGAGATCCGAGCGCAGATCTTGTTGAGAACCGGAAGATGAATGAGGGCCCTCACCTGAGAGATATAGGAGTCCCCCGATTTCGGAAGGAGGGCGCTCGTCGGTTTCCCAAGGCGTTCGATCGCCACTCCGGCGAGGACTCCACGGGGAGTCGTCTTCGCGCATGAACGGGATAGATGTTCGAACGCGCTACGTTCGAGTTGGCGCCAGGATTTTCCTGGGGATGCTGCGATGAATCCTTGAACGGCCTCGTACAGCTCTCCGCTCGAAAGATAGATTCCTTCGCGGACTAAGGGTTCGGCGAGGATGGAACGGAGGCGCTCCCGCGCCCGGTCGGTCGCCGTTCGGTAAGCGACAGCGCCCGAGGAGATCACCTCGGCGCGCGCGGCCACCAACGTCTGCCATCGCGTACAGAGTTCAGCGGCCTGCGAGGCCCCCCCTTCTGCCAGTTTCTCGATCCATCCCGCCGCGAGGGCTTTCGGCGGACCGTGAAGGGCTCGCTTAATGTTCAGGGCCGCCGAGCGCGAGCGCGATTCTGCGTTTTGGACGAAATCGAAGAGAACTTTTTCGAGTACGGTGCTCAACTCGCGAATTTTCGACTCGATTTCGGCGATTCGTTCGAGGATGGGCGTGCATTCGTCCGCCCCGAGATCCGTCAGCCATTCGAGGGGATGGGTATTCCCCCTTACGATTACCGAGGGCTGAGTTTCGACCTTTATGTTCATCGGGAAGGGCCCTGGAAAAGGAATAAGCGTTCTCTAAAGACTAGGGGATTACGTTCCTTACCCGCAAGCGCCGGTTTTTTGGCGGGGCCGATTTTATTTAAGGGTTTCGATGGCGAGACAAAACGACAAGAGAGCCATTTCGCGGTCGAGGGTCAGGCCACGTCGGAGGAAATGGAGATGGATGAAGCTGTGCCAAATCTCGAATTCGAATCGCTCAGGACTTGGACCGGAGAGGAAATGAGTCTCGAAGCGCCGTGCGATGTCGACCAGATTTTTGCGGGTTGCGTTCAGTCCGGGAAAGTCCTTCGGAGAAATCCGGCGCCGTGGCGCGAGGGCACGAACCAGCGCTGGTGGTCCCGCTGCCGGGAGTGGGCGGGCTTCTGGAATCCGCTGGGCGCGTCCGAGGCATTCGATCCAATACCGAAAGAGGGAGGCTCGGCGTTCTGCACGAATTCCGAAACATTCGGTCAGGAAGTAAACGCTGGATATATCCTGATTCAGTCGCGTCCCGTTCGAGCGGGCCGACGATCCGTGGGCGACGACAATCCGAGTGTCGGCGATCTCAAACTCCGCGTGGATGAATTGTCCGAGTTCGCCCCCGAACCGGTCGTCGTCGGCCGGATCCGGAAAGGAAAAAGGGGATTTCGTGACCTCCGCCCCGGTAGGGGTGATTGCCGCCGCGACGGCTGCGCGGATTCCGTCGATCGATGAGCCTGGCCGCCCATAATACTTAAGGGTATAAAAGTAGGAATCTTTGGGTAGCGAATCGCGAAAGTCTGGAAGGAAGGACCATCCGATTATTTCCCCTTTTTTCCTTAGGACCGCGCCGATATCACCGATCTTCGCGGTGACGTAACCGTCGCCTAAATCCCCAGGAACGCGTAACTGGACGAGCGCGATTTCCGATGGATTCCGGATCGACGGGAGGCGACTAGGCCGCCGGGACGACGCGTGCGGCTTCGGCCGTCGTTTCATGCAGAACCCCCTCGATGATCGTGAAATATCGCGTTCGTTTCGGGAAGAAGTCGATCTGGTGAGCTACCACGAAAGTGAACTGCTCGGGCGTCCGTTCCTCGAGGAGCGCGGCGAGGGCGGATTTCGAGCTCCGGTCGAGGGCGCTACTGGGCTCGTCGAGGAGAAGGATCGGCGCGTTTTTAAGCAGCGCCCGCGCGATGGCGACGCGTTGTTTCTGTCCCTCGGAGAGGAGGCTTCCTCGATCACCGACGATCGTTTGGAATCCGTTTTCGAATCGTTCGACGAATTCCTCCACGGATGCCAATTTGGCCGCGTTCCGGACTTCGGCTTCGGACGCGCCTTCCTGCCCGAACTGGATATTATTGAAGATCGTATCGTTTAACAGGGAGAGATCTTGGGACACCAGACTCATTTGGCTTCGGAGAGATCGTAGAGAAAATTCGCGATGGTCCACGCCGTCGAGCGTAATTCTTCCGCGCGTCGGATCGTAGGTACGGCTGAGTAGGTTCATAAGGGTACTCTTCCCGGTCCCGTTTCGGCCAAGAATGGCGATGATGTCCCCGCGTCGGACGGTCAGCGTCGCGTCTTTCAAGACGTCGACGTTTCGATCGTCGGCGTTGAAAACCGGGTATCGGAATCCGACCTGCTCGAACCGGATTTCGGAAACCGTCGGCCCTAGCTCCCGGGTACCCCCGACGATCGAAGGCGGTTCGGAAAGCACTTTGAAGAGGGGCTCGACCGATGCGTGGTGCTGGATCAGCTGGGTGTAGAGGTCGAGGAGTCGTGCGATTGGACCGTACATCGCATTCACCGCTGAAATGAAGGCGAGGAAGGATCCGACCGTCAGTTTTCCGAGTAGAACGTCCCGCCCGCAGTAGCCAAAGAGGACGCCGGTACCGATGAGGGTAAACAGCGAATAGGCCTGGTTGATTTTTAGCGCGAAGATTTCGCGGACAAAAAAAGTATCGACTAGTTTCGAATGCAATTTACGGAAACGTTCGCGCTGCCGATTTTCGAGCTGAAAGATTTGAATCGCTCGATGCGATTGGAGCGTTTCAAGGAAGTGCTGGTTTAAATCTCCCCATTCTGCTTCGAGAAGCGTCGTTAAACGAGTAAAATGGGGCCAATATCGTTGGGTGAAGAAAGTGGC
>JAYVXM010000497.1:0-3913 GCA_043785205.1 Bdellovibrionales bacterium | reverse complement strand
CGAAGCCTTCCTTCGCCGCCCAGCGGATGAAGGCGAAGACTTGGCGGCTCTGGCTTGAAAAGGGATTCCCGAGATGGAGATCCGAGATCACCACCATCCGGGAGCTCGTGACGGTCGTGATCATTTCGCCGGTTCCTCGGAGTCTTTGAGGTGGCGTACGAACGCTTCGGCTTCCGCGGGAGATTTCTCGAGGAGGCCAACGAGGCGGTCGTTCGAGACTTTCACGCGATGGCTGAGCTGCTGGATCATTTCGAAGGCGAAAGTCGGATCCCGCCGAATCTTCAGGAGGAAACCGCCCGGCTGGAGGACGAGGAGCCGGGTCTGACCGACGGCGACCGCCGAAGCGGAGCGGGGGAGACTATGGACGAGGGCGAGCTCGCCGAAAAAATGGCCGCGCCCGAAACGTGCAAGCGCGATCTCGCCGCCGGCGGTCCGCTTACGGATCTCGACGGCGCCGCGCTGGACGATGAAAAGGTCGCGGCCGGAATCGCCTTCGGTGAAAATCACTTCGCCGTCGGAGTAAGTCCGTTCGGTTTCGTGGTTAAAAACTTCGTTCGAGGTCGTATCCCGACCGGGAGGGGTCATGCTAGAAAGCTATCAGATGGAATCGCTCGAAGCCATTTTCCAGGAAATAAACGCGAAACACTTCGACGGTTTTCTCGACGCGCCGGTGCTCGGGTGGAATTCCCGTCTCCGTTCCGCGGCCGGGCGTTTTATCCCGGGAAGCCGGAATCTCTTCCACCGGGCGCCGCCGAAGATCGAGGTCGCCTCCTATCTGCTCGATGAAGAAGGGGCCGAAGCGCTCATTCGGGACACCATCGCCCACGAAATGATCCACCTCTGGCTCTGGGTTAGGCGTCGCCCCTACGGGCATACCGAGGAATTTCTGACGAAGATGCGGCTCATGGGGACGACGCGGTACAATCCGGTGCCGAAGCTCCGCGGCCCGAAATACATCTACCGCTGCCCGAACTGCGGGAAGGATTTCCCGGCCAGACGGAAGCTCGGCGTCCTCGCCTGCCTCGACTGCTGCAAGCGCGAGTCGGGCGGAAAGTTCGACCGCCGTTTTCGGCTCGTGATCGCCGAGCAGCTTCGCTGATCGGAAAAAAATCAGAGCAGCTTCGCTGATCGGAAAAAATCAGTGCCGGATCTTCGCTTCCGGCGCGCGCGCGAGCCGACCCATGAAGAGGATTTTTCCCGTAGCTTCATCGCGGAGAAAGTAGGCGAACGGACGGTCGAACTTGAGTTCGAGCGGTTTTTCGTCGCGAAAGACGGCGCCCGCGCCCAGGAACATCGCCGTGGCCGCGGCGGCCTCCGTCCCTTCCTCGTCGAGCTCGATCACGGCCCGCTGGATGATCTCGGTCACACAGAGCGGTTTCTCGGCGGAGATCCCGGTGAGGTCGGCGGTTTCGGGTTTAAAAATCCGGTGGAGCCCCCGTTTCTCGAGGTAAGGGACCACGGAAAACTGCGAAGTCACCGAGAATTTAGGAAGGGCGAGATCGACTGTCGTCGCTTTCGCCGCGTTCCGGTCGGTCGCGTAGGATTTCTCGAGCTTCGTCTCCTCGAGGTCCGGTTCGAGTTGATCGAGCGGCACGCCAGCGTGCGGAAGCACGAGCCAGAGGGATTGGCGGTGTCCAGCGTAGGGAAGGACCACGAGATCGGAGTCCTTCCGGCGAAGGACGGAATAGCTTCGCTGCTGGTGCATGAAGTCGGCTTTGAAAATCTTTCCTCGAACGGGGTGAAAATCATCGGCCCGCGTGCCCGCTTGTTTGAACGGGTTTTCCCATTTGGCTTTGAAATAGAGCGCGTTCACGAGCACGAGCTGGAGGTCTGGGTGAATCGCGCTCGGTTCGATGAGCTTCGTGATTTTGCCCTGGGTATTTTTATCGATCCACGCGTTGATTCGGCCGGCGTCCGCCGTCGCGTCTTTGAAGTCGAGCGGCGTGATTTCGGCCCCGAACTTCGCCTGAAGATCGGCGGTGAACGACGGAATGAGCGCGTAGTTTCGGCGAACCCAGGCCGAGTTCGCGATCGTGAAACGGAAGCCTTCGCCGTGAACGGAGCCCGGCGCGCCCGCGTCCTTCTTCGGTTTCGGAAGCACTTTTTCCAGTTCCGAGAGCGTTTCGCCCTTCGCGCCTAATTTTACCATCTCGAGTACGCTCTCGACGCCGTATGGCGAGTAGACGAAGTTTTCGGAAGGCGGCGCGAAGTGGAAGGCGTTCGTGTTCGCCGCCGCCGAAAGAGTGAGGAGAACGGAAAGGAGCGAAGCGAACGGGAGGAGGCGGCGGGAGCGCATGGGACCTCGGAAGATTAAGGGGATTTCGCGAAGCCGCGCATGCCCTCGATGAGGTCCTTCGCGGCGGACGTTTCCTGCATGAGGAAGTGGAGGAGGGTCGTGAGCATGAGCGCGTGGGTGAATTTCCCGTCGCGGTAGAGCTTCGGAAGTTCGGCGATATCGATTTCGACGACTTCGATGTCCTCGGTCGGGTCGAGCGACTGGGCGCGGGTTTTCGCGACCGGTCCGACGATGAGGGAGTGCACGGAATTATCCTGCAGGGCCGGATTCGGATAGGAGGTGCCGAGGATTTTCGAACGGGCGTGCGGAAGCGCTTCGTAACCCGTTTCTTCGTTCATCTCCCGGAGCGCGGTCGCGACGATATCCGCGTCGGTCGACTCGACGACTCCTCCCGGAAACTCGTAAGTCGCCCCGAGGATGCCCGCGCGAAACTGCTTCACGAGGACGACCTTGCCGTCCTCGGTGATGGGAATGACGTTGCACCAGTCCTTCGAACGCAAGACGTAGAACCGATGCGCTTCCTGATCTTCCGGATCGGTCTCCTTCCGGATGTTGCGCTCGGCGATCTGGAGGTAAGGAAAATCGAGGAAGATTTTTTCGCCGACGAGTTTCCAGCGAGTCGAGACCGGGTCGTCTTTTAAATCATTCGGCATGGTCGATCCATTTCGGTTTTAAACGCGTTCGGTTTTAACGCGGGAGGATGGGCGAATCCTCTTGGCGCCCTTGACGGGGAGCGCTATACGGAAGAACTCACTTACCCACATTCAATACCCCCTCAGCTTAGGGGAGGAGCTCCCGATGGCCAAGAAAGAATCCAAGTCCACGAACACCTATAAAATGATCGAACTCGTGGGAACTTCGAAAAATTCCTATGAAGACGCGATCAAGAACGCGATCTCCGACGCCTCGGATTCTCTCCAAGGACTCGAATGGTTTCAGGTCACCGAATTCCGCGGCGCGATCAAGGACGGAAAACCTTCCGAATTCCAAGCCGTGATGAAGGTCGGCTTCCGTGTCCTCCGCTAAATTCCTGCTCCCGCTCCTTCTGGTTTCCGTCGCGGCTTTCGCCGCGGCGAAGAGCGAGGAACGCGTTTGGATCACGCGTCCGGACGGAACGCTCCAGTGCGACGAGAAACCGAAGGGGGCCGAGCACGATCCGGTCGCCGAAGCGAAGGACGAGCTGACGAAAAAGGGAATCCACGTCCTCGAAGCGAAGCGCCAAAACGATGGGAAAATGCACGCGCAAATGTGCGGAATCTCGACCGGAAACGAGACGCGATTTCTCATTCCGAAAAAAGAGCTGACCCAAGCGAAGGCGCTCGGCTTCGACCCCGTTCGCTAACGTCCGGTTCGCCTACGAGCCGGACGACGATTCGCGCAGGAGTCGCTCCTCGACGGGGCGAAATCCGTCACGGGATTCGAGGAGAAGTCCCTCGGGATCGCGGAGATCCGGCAGATGTTTTTCTTCGATCACGGAACCGCGCGTGCGCAGGATCCCGAAGCGGAGGATGTTCCGGAGTTCCCGAAAATTCGCGCGCCAGACGTGGGCCCGGAGCGCCGCGCGCGCGTCGGGAGCGACCTCGCGGACATGATCGCGTTTCAACTCGTGCGCCATCT
>JAYVXM010000496.1:0-3916 GCA_043785205.1 Bdellovibrionales bacterium | reverse complement strand
GCCGATAAGATCGGAGAACTCGCGGCGAACCAGCAAACCGTCTTGCGGAAACTGAAAACGGTGCTCGAGGAGGAGATCGTACCCCTTAGGGAGCGAGTCGATGGAGCGGGGGGCGAGGCGTTTAAAGAAATCTCCGCGAGCCTCCGGAATATCTACGGGCACGTCGAACCCCTCGTTCGGAATTTTCGGGCGGAGACCGGCCTTAGGGATAAGCGGGTACTCATGGTCGAAGATCATATCGACGAGCAGATCAACGCGAAGATGTCGCTCGGCGGTACCGGAGTCGATTTCACGGTACTCGCCGATCTGGACGTCGCCAAGGCGGTGATTCAGGAAAGGGCGTTCGATGTGATCTGCGTGAACGCAAATTTCGTCGAACTCATCGCCTTCGCGCACGCGCTGCATCCCGCCACGAAATTCGTTTTTCTCACCTCGGATCCGATCGAAACGTATTTCCAAACGATGCTGAAACATCCCGAACTCTCGACGGTTCTCTCACGTCATCCCGATGATCGAACGTTTACGGTCCGAAACATCGCAAGCACCATTCGGAAGCTTTCCGGGCAGGACATTTTCGGCATGGAAAAGTACTTGAGCTGGGGCACCGAAGTATTCGAGGCGACGGTGACGGGAAGCGAGCAGCGGCCGGAGCTGATTGAGAAGCTCGAAACCTATCTCGATTCGATCGCGATTCGCGGAGGCCTCAAACGAAAGTGTACGCGCGTCGCGGAGGAGCTCCTGATGAACGCGATCTACGATGCGCCGACCGATCACGCCGGAAAGCCGCTCTACAACCATATCGATCGCGGGAACCCCCTGGTCCTAAAGCCCGCCGAATACGCGACCTTCCGGTATGCGTGCGACGGAACATTTCTCGCGGTTTCGGTCGTCGACCCGTTCGGCGGCCTTCGCCGTTCGACGATTGTGAACTATCTCGAGCGGTGTTTCGGCGAAAAGGTGGGGAAGGTAGAGATCGAAGGAAAGGGCGGGGGAGGAAACGGTCTTTTCCAGATCATCCAGTCGTCGAGCCTCACCGCGTTTAACGTACAGCCGGGGACGTGCACCGAAGTGATCGCGCTACACAATATCAATATTCAGATGGAAAAGGTTTCGACCCATCCGTCGTTTCATTATTTCGAGACCGGGGTTTAGCTTGGTCGGTCTTTTTTGCAGCCGGATGGCCTTGATGGCTCAGGTCAAACCGAACGGTAATTTGGTGGAGGGGGCGGAATTCGATCGGTTCCAAGCCTCATGCCATGATGGAGCTATCGTGTTTTCGAACCCAAGTACCGTATATTCGAATTAAAGGCCTGGAAATGGTATGGTTTATACATACCTTTTCCGATAAGCTAGAACAATGAACGCGCTTATCACGGATCTCCAGTCCGCTCTCGAACTTCTCGACGAAGAGCTGGCGTTAAAGGGCGAGTCCCGCGAGCTGATCGCATGCGGTGGCGGCGTTCTGTCTGTGATGGGGATCATTTCGAGGCAAACCCGGGATCTCGATGTCATCACTCCGGAGCTGGACGCAGTTCTTTTAGGATGTGCCGAGAGGGCGGCCCTTAAACTGGGGCTCGATCCAGAGTGGCTCAATAACGGCCCGAGCGGATTCGTTCGCGATCTCGAAAAGGGTTGGGAGCTTCGTACCGAAACTATTTTCCCGGGAAAGCACCTGGTCATCCAAGCGCTCGGACGCCGCGATTTTATCGCCACTAAACTTCAAGGACTTTGTGATCGCGACGAATTCGATCTCGAAGATATTTTGGCACTCAAACCGACAAGTGAGGAAATCGAGTCTTTAAAGTCCTGGCTTCTTCTTCGTGATGCTTCGGAGTTATGGCCGAAGCGAGTCGAGTCGCAACTCCGAAAACTCTTCGGGAGAATTCGAAATGAGTAATGAAGCTTTTCAGTCGCTCAAACCCTCTCTAATCTCCCTTGGGTTTTCCTATTCTGGCGAACCTTCTTCACAATCTCCCGATCCCGAAAAAACACTCATGGGTGCCCTGAAACTTTTCCACGACGATCAGAAGCTTTATCGAATGCTGCTCGCATGGATGGAGCGATTCGGGGACCTGGTCCATGTCGAGAGATTCGCGGGATATCTCAAGAACCTATCGCCGAACGAGAAGCTCATTCTGGGTGTCACTGCTCTGAAGCTCGTTAATGCTGGAGACGCCCGCTTTAGATCTATTGTTGAAAAAATTCGGAAAGAAAAACCGAAGTATACAGGAGCTCTTACCGGACAGGACGATTACCTCATCGAAAAGTATGGAGTTGATCCCGAGTTTAATTCTTTCGGTGTGCGGACCGCGACAGTTCTCCCGGCGGATTCGAAAAAACTCCTTTCGCGGAAGTTCATCCTCCAGAATAATCTCTGGCTACGTTTTCGAGCCCTGCTCGGTACTAATTATAGGGCCGACATTGCATATGTGCGTGTGACCCGCCTCGTTGACACCGCTTATGGGGCGATGAAGCTGCTCGGATGCTCGAAGGAAACAGGCTACCGCCTTTGGGGTAGTCTCGAAGAAGCGCGGATCGAAGACTTTATGCGCGTGAAAGGAGTTTCGTGAGGGCATCGCTTTCGCATGTGCACCGCAATACCGCATGTTCCGATCCTTCGCTTGATCAGGGAAATTCGATTCGGTGTTCTCGGGATGCCCATTGGCGAAGCGTCGGGGTCCTGGTTTCCGGCACTGGCCGGAAACCCGCTGATCGACCTGTTCAGAAAATCTGGGGCAAAGCTGTCTAGCTCGTAGGGGTCATTCCACTATTTCGCATTGAAAGAAGCTCGATTTCCTCGGGTTATTTAACGTTTTGTGCTTATTACGCTTTTTGAGAGTTTCGTCTGAGAAACCATATAACCGAGCGGTAATTTGGTGGAGGGGTCGGAATTCGAACGGTTCCGAGCCTCATGCCAGGGCAGCGCTTTCCAAGCCAATTTATTGGTTTTCTTGACCTTTTTCGGCAGCCTTTCTCATAAGTTCTAGCTTGATCAAGTGTAGCTAATAAGCTACACTGTGGATGTGAAGCCGAAAACCATAGCCATTTATGAAACCGAGGACGGCCAGCGTCCGTTCACCAAGTGGCTAAAAGCACTCCGCGATAAATCCACGATCGCGAGGGTGAATGCCCGAATCACGCGGATTGAAGCGGGCAATTTCGGCGACGCGAAGTCGGTAGGAGACGGAGTTATGGAACTTCGCCTCACGTTCGGAAGCGGATACCGCGTTTACTTCGGGATGGATGGCGACCAGCTCGTGATCCTGCTCACGGGCGGCGACAAATCCACTCAGGACAAGGACATCAGTACGGCGAAGGACTATTGGACGGATTATCTCAGGAGGACGAAAGATGGCTAAAATCAACAAAGCGGCCGTTTCTTATCGCGACGATTTAGTCGAATCACTTCGTGGCGATGAGGAAGCGCAGATCGAATACATTCGCGCGAACTTCGAAGATAATGGCGACCTGCCTTCCGCGATCCTCTCGGCGATTCGCGCGGTGGCGGAGGCGCGGGGGTTTAAGAACTTCGCCGAGTCTGCGGATTTGAACCGTGAGAATCTTTACCGTGTGCTTTCCGAGGGCGGCAATCCGCGCTTGGATACTTTCTTTAAGATCTTGGATGCGCTTGGTCTTCGGCTGTCCGTGGAAGCGAAACGGAAAGTGTCTTAGTCAGGTCAAGGATTTCAGCGGGGGAGTTCCTCGATTTTACCCGCTGTAAATCGAACTTGGCTCTCGTGAGCATTTAAAACCGAAGTGGGCTCGTTTGGGATTTCGAACTCTTTCGGATTCTTGGAAGTTTTTTTACCCTGAAATACGAGTTCGCGATCCTTAATCGAAAGATTTTCACATTTGGAGTGAACACAAGATTCGATCAAAACGGTTCGTTCCCGTGAATATCCAGCATGCGGTTTCC
>JAYVXM010000495.1:0-3942 GCA_043785205.1 Bdellovibrionales bacterium | reverse complement strand
CCGGGCGAACACCAGGTTTTCTGTGCCGAGTACTGCGGAACGACCCACTCGGGAATGCTCGCGAAGATCGAGGTCCTCGAGCCCGCGCAATACGAACTTTGGAAGGCCGGGAAACCTTACCAGCTCACCGGCGTGCGGACGCGGTCGTCGGAAATTTTCGCGGCTAGACAGTCGAGCGATGCGGTCGTCGGAAAGCAGTCGAGCGCGACGACGCTCGCGAACGCGCGCCTACCCCTTCCCCAGCAGGGCGAGCGGCTCGTGCAAACGAAGGGCTGCGTGGCTTGCCACTCGGCCGACGGCTCCGCGAAAATCGGACCGAGCTATAAGGGCATCTTCGGCAAGGAAACGGAACTCTCCGACGGCACGAAGGTCGTCGTCGACGAGAACTACATCCGCGAATCGATCACGAACCCCCAGGCGAAGATCGTGAAGGGCTTTAATCCCGTCATGCCTCCGTACACGAAGGACATGATCGGCGAAGAAGACATGAACGCGATCGTCGCTTACATCAAGAGCTTGAACTAACGGAACTGAGACGTATGTCATACTCCTCTACGAATAAAACCGGCACTGGACTCAACGGCGATAACTACCTAAACCACGAGAAGGGGCTTTGGTCCTGGATGACGACGATCGATCACAAGCGGATCGGTTTGATGTACCTCGCGTCCGTTCTCTTCTTCTTCCTTCTCGGCGGGATCTTCGCGTTGCTGATCCGGATTAACATCATGCATTCGGGCCACCCGATCGTCGAAGCGAATACCTATAACAAGCTGATGACGTATCACGGCGCGATCATGGTATTCCTCGTGATCATTCCGGCGATCCCGGCGTCGATCGGAAACTTCGTCCTTCCGATGATGCTCGGGGCGAAGGACGTCGCGTTTCCGAAGTTGAACCTCGCGTCCTATTATATCTACCTCGCGGGCGCGACGCTCGCGTGCCTCTCGCTTTTCCTCGGCGGCGCCGACACCGGCTGGACGTTCTATACCCCGTACTCGATCCGCACCTCCGGCGCGGTCATCTGGGTCATCGGCGGCGCGTTCGTCGCCGGCTTCTCTTCGATCCTCACCGGGCTGAACTTCATCGTGACGATCCAGAAACTGCGGGCGCCCGGCCTGACCTGGAACCGCCTCCCGCTCCTCCTCTGGGCGCTCTACGCGACGTCGGTGATCCAGGTTCTCGCGACGCCGGTCCTCGCGATTACGCTCGCGCTTCTCATTTTCGAACGGACGTTCAAGGTCGGGATTTTCGATCCGGCCCTCGGCGGCGATCCGGTCCTCTTCCAGCACTTCTTCTGGTTCTACTCCCACCCGGCCGTCTACATCATGATTCTGCCGGCGATGGGCGTGATCTCGGAAATCATTCCGGTCTTCTCGCGGAAGCCGATCTTCGGCTACCGCGCGATCGCGTTGGCCAGCTTCGGGATCGCGCTCGTCGCGTTCATCGTCTGGGGCCACCACCTTTTCGTCTCCGGTCAGTCCGAGCTCGCGAACTTCGTCTTCTCGCTCCTCACGATGTTCGTCGCGGTTCCGACGGGAGTGAAGGTCTTCTCGTGGGTCGGGACGATGTACAAAGGGTCGATCAGCTTTCAGGCGCCGATGCTCTACGCCTTCGGTTTCCTCGAGCTCTTCACGATCGGCGGTCTCACCGGGGTCTTCCTCGCGACGCTCGCGATCGACGTTCACCTCACCGATACCTACTTCGTCATCGCTCACTTCCACTACGTCATGGTCGGCGGAACGATCATGGGCTTCGTCGGCGGAATGCACTACTGGTTCCCGAAGGTGACCGGCCGGATGTACCACGAAAAACTCGCCGCCTGGGGATTCGCGTTCATCATCATCGGCTTCAATCTCACGTTCTTCCCGCAGTTCATCGCGGGCAGCGAGGGGATGCCGCGCCGGTACTGGTCCCAGCTTCCGGAGTTCGACCTCTGGAACACGCTCTCGACGGTCGGCTCCTGGTTCCTCGCGGTCGGTTTTATCACCGTCGCGTACAATATGATCAAGTCCGCGAAGTCCGGACCGGTCGCGGGCGACAATCCGTGGCGCGCCCTAACGCTCGAGTGGCAAAGCCCATCGCCGCCGCCGCACGATAACTTCGGACCGGTCGGGCCGACGGTCACGTCGTGGCCTTACGAATACAAGGGAGCGAACGTCTGATGTCGAACGCGCATGCCGCCCCGGCGGGCCAGTACAACGAATCGAATCCGGCGCCCCACCACTGGGGCCACCACTTCGAGAGCAACGCCCACGAGTTCTCGGCGGCGAAGCAGGGGATGTGGCTCTTCATGGTGACGGAAGTCCTCATGATCGGCGCGCTCTTCGTCGGCTACCTCCTGTTCCGCCTCCGGTTCCCGGAAGCGTTCCATGAGGCCCACCACGAGCTGAACGTGAAGCTCGGCGCGCTGAACACGGTCATCCTGATCGTGAGCTCGGCGACGATGGTGCTCGGCGTTTCGGCGGCCCAGCGCGGGAACAATAAACGCGCGATCAACATGCTCCTGGCCACGATCCTTTGCGGCGCGGGTTTCTGCACCGTGAAGTATTTCGAATACTCGCACAAGTTCCACGAAGGGATCTTTCCCGGCGGGAATTATCGCTTCGAAGGCCTTACCACGCCGCACGTGCCGCTCTTCTTCTCGTTCTACTTCGTCATGACCGGGATCCACGCGTTCCACGTCATCGTCGGGATGTGCCTGATCACCTGGACGATCACGCGGATCAAGCGCGGCCAAATCTCGAAGGAGTTCTTCACGCCGGTGGAACTCGTCGGTTTCTACTGGCACTTCGTCGACTTGGTCTGGATTTACCTTTTCCCACTCCTTTACCTCCTCGGATAAATTATGTCGGATTCACACGGAACCCATCACGGACACGAAGGTCAGGACGGCAGCGGCGGCGGCCACCACGAGCACTACATCATCCCGGACGCGACGATCATCAAGACGCTCGTCGCGCTCCTCGTCCTAACCGCCATCACCGTCGGCCTCTCCTACGTCCACCTCGGGACGTTCAATTTCATCATCGGGATCATCGTCGCGACGATCAAAGCGTTCCTCGTCGCTTCGATCTTCATGAACCTGAGTCACGACGACCGGTCGAACTCGGTTATTTTCGCGAGCGGCTTCGTTTTCCTCGCGATCTTCATCGGGCTCGTCGCGCCGGACTTCATGTTCCGCGGCGACGTCTTCACCGAAGGAAAGCAGCTCATGCTGCCGGTGAAGGGCGTTTCCCAGTTCAAACGCCCGTGGGAGCCGACGCCGGAAATCGTCGCGCACGGAAAAGCGATCTTCATGCAGCAGTGCGTGTCCTGTCACGGCGAAGAAGGAAAAGGGAACGGACCGGCCGCGGCCGCGCTGAACCCCCATCCGCGGAACTTCACCTCGGCCGAGGGCTGGGGCAACGGGCGCAAACCATCACAGATTTTCAAGACGCTGAGGGAAGGCCGTCCGGGAACCGGCATGGCTTCCTTCATCACGATTCCGGCGGAAGACCGCTGGACGCTCGCGGCGTACGTCGAGACGCTCGGGCCGACGATCGAGAAGGATACGCCCGAAGATCTCAAGCTCGCCGGCGTCGATCCGACGAAGGACACCCTCGGCGATACCGAGGCGCCTTCGATTCCGGTCACCGCGGCGATGCACCTCCTCGCCGAAGAGGCGAAGAAGGACGGCGCGAAGGGGAATCTCAAACCCGGTCATGACGAGCTCGAAGGCTATAGCGAGCGGCTTGACGCGCGGACGTTCAACCCGAATCCGTAAAGGTTTCGCGGAAGAGCCTAATACGGCGCGTTTCGATTCGATTTAGATCTCTTTAAACGGCGTTTTCAGGGGCGAGCGGGATGAGATTTCCGCTCGCTCTTTTGCATTTCCCTCAGTACCGTGGGGCTTCAAACCCTTTTCAAGGAGAGATCAAGATGTCGAATATTCGCGTGGGC
>JAYVXM010000494.1:0-3946 GCA_043785205.1 Bdellovibrionales bacterium | reverse complement strand
AAGAATCCGGCGAGCAGGAAAAGAAGGAGCATCGTGCCTTCGCCCATGCATGCGACGCGCCCGTGACGCGAGAAAAACTGAAGTCGACTTCGACTGTCCCCGTCCCGGCTTCCTGCCGGTATTCCGCGTTGCATTCTTCCTTAAGCTTGCCATAAGCCTTTTCGGAAGGACAACCCTTCGGAATTTCGATACCTGCGCACCGCGCCATGTGCGAATTTTATCCGCACATGTCCCTCTATACCGATTCGCTCGAATACCATTCCAAAGGCCGCAAAGGGAAAATCGAAGTCGTTCCTTCGAAGTCCGTCGCGACCCAGCACGATCTTAGCCTCGCTTACTCGCCGGGGGTCGCCGAACCCTGCCGTATGATCGCCGAGCAGGAGGACCAGGTCTACGAATACACCGCGAAGGGTAACCTCGTGGCCGTCGTCTCGAACGGGACCGCCGTGCTCGGCCTAGGCGACATCGGACCCTATGCCGCGAAGCCGGTGATGGAGGGGAAAGGGATCCTCTTCAAGAAATTCGCCGACATCGACGTCTTCGACATCGAGCTGAACGCGAAGGATCCGCAGGACGTGATTCGCGCCTGCGAAATGCTCGAACCGACCTTCGGCGGGATCAATCTCGAGGACATCAAGGCTCCCGAGTGCTTCCTGATCGAAGAGACCCTCAAGAAGCGGCTGAAGATCCCGGTCTTTCACGACGACCAGCACGGCACCGCCGTCATTTCGGGCGCCGCGTTCCTGAACGCGCTTGAACTGACCGGAAAGAAGATCGACCAAGTGAAAGTCGTATTCTGCGGCGGGGGAGCGGCGGCCATCGCCTGCGCGAACCTCTACCTGAATCTCGGCGTGAAGCTCGAAAACATCGTCATGACCGACTCGAAGGGCGTCATCTACAAGGGCCGTAAAGAGGGGATGAACCCCTACAAGGAGCGTTACGCGGTCGACACGAAAAAGCGGACGCTCACCGACGCCCTCGCGGGCGCGGACGCCTTCGTCGGCGTTTCGGTGGCGAACACCGTTACGGGCGAAATGATCAAGTCGATGGCGAAGGATCCGATCGTCTTCGCGATGGCGAATCCCGATCCGGAAATCCTGCCCGAAGAAATCCTGAAGGTCCGCTCGGACGCGATCATCGCCACGGGGCGTTCGGACTATCCGAACCAGGTGAACAACGTCCTCGGCTTCCCGTTCATCTTCCGCGGAGCGCTCGACACGCGCTCGACGGCGATTAACGAGGAGATGAAGATGGCGGCCGTCCGCGCGCTCGCGAAACTCGCGAAGCAGGACGTTCCGGAAAACGTTTCCCGGGCCTATGCGGGCGCGAAGTTCAAGTTCGGCCGCGAATACCTCATTCCGAAGCCGTTCGATCGCCGGGTCCTTCTCTGGGTCGCGCCGGCCGTCGCCCAGGCCGCGATGGACAGCGGAGTCGCGCGGATTAAATTAGATATGGTGAAGTACCGCGAGAAGCTCGAAGAGCATCTCGGTTCGATCTACACCGTCATGCGCGGGATCAAACGTCGGGTTCAGTCCGGCGGTAAGGACAAAGCGCTTCCACGCATCGTCCTGCCGGAAGGCGAAAACCTGAAGATCATCAAGGCGGCGGCGATGATGATCGAAGAAGGAATTTGCGAGCCGATCCTCCTCGGCGACGAAGCCGTGGTCCGCGAGCGAATTCGCGAACAGGGCTTCGAGGAGCAGCTGAAGGGCGTCACCGTAATTCGTCCCTCATCCTCTCCTTTGCGCGACGAGTTCGCTAAAAAGTACTTCGTGAAGCGTGCCCGGAAGGGCGTCACTCCGCACGTCGCCCGCCAGCTCATGCGCCAGGTGAACTACTTTGGCGCGATGATGGTGGAAGAAGGACACGCGGATAGCCTCCTGAACGGGATGACCCAGTCCTACGCGAACACGATTAAACCCGCGATCCAGACGATCGGCGCGAAGCCCGGTCAGCGACTGGCCGGAATCTATATGTTCATCTTCAAAAAGCGCGTCTTATGGCTCGCCGACACGACGGTGAATATAGACCCGTCGGCGGAAGAGCTCGCCGACATCGCCATCGAAACGGCGCGGCTCGCCAAGCGATTCATGGTCCAGGAACCGAAGGTCGCGATGCTTTCCTTCTCGAATTTCGGATCGCATAATCATCCGAGCGCCGCGAAGATGCGACGGGCGACGGAAATCGTGCGTGAACGCGCGCCCGACGTGACGATCGACGGCGAAATGCAGGCGGATACCGCGCTCGTTCCGGAAATCTCGAAGGAAAGCTTCCCGTTCAACCGGGTCGCCGGCGACGCGAACATCCTCATTTTCCCGAACCTCGAAAGCTCGAACATCGGCTACAAGATGCTCGCGCGGCTGACCTCCGCGGAAGCGATCGGTCCGATCCTCATCGGGATGCGGAAACCCGTGATGGTGCTCCAGCAAAACTCCGACGTGAACGACGTCGTGAACATGGCCGCGATCGCGGCTATGGAAGTCCAAATGCGCGCGTCCGGTCTCCTCGGCGGCGAGGCTCCTACCATACGTGCGTAACGGACGAAGTCCGTGCCCGATGACTGAATATTGAAAGGAAAAAGAACCCATGAAAAAAGAAGCGATCCTGACGAAAGATGCCCCGGCTCCGATCGGACCTTACTCCCAGGCGATTCGCGCCGGGAACCTCCTGTTTTGCTCCGGCCAGATCCCGTTCGATCCGGTGACCGGGAAGATGGTCGAAGGCGACGTGAAAGTCCAAACGAAGCGCGTGATGGATAATATCGCCGCGCTGCTGAAGGCCGCGGACGCGACTTTCGATCACATCGCGAAGACGACGATCTTCCTGAAGTCGATGAACGACTTCCCGCTCGTGAACGAAGTTTACGGCACGTACTTCAAGGGCGTCACGCCCGCCCGTTCGACCGTCGAGGTCGCTCGGCTGCCCAAGGACGTTTCCGTCGAAATCGAGGTCACCGCAGTTCTCTGATGCCGAAGCGGGGCGGGCGTTTCCAGATTTTCACCAGTCTTTTATTCTTCTTCCTCGGTCTGCTTTCGGGGATCCTGCTCTTCGCGTTTTTCAAGGCCGGGACGATCTACGAATACACCGACTCCCTCGACGGAGCGTACCTCCCTCCCTGCGACGCGATCGTCGTGCTCGCGGGGGGGCGGGGGCGAATCGCGGCCGCGGGCGATTTTTGGTTCCGATATTACGAACGCGAGGAGGCCGGAGAAATCGAGGCCGCGCCGTTCCTCTATATCTCGGGCATGGGCCCGAATTCGAACTGGGCGACTTTCGAGCATAGCGTCCGCCCGGGTGTACTGAAGGCGATGAAGCCTTCGAACGTCGTGCTCGAAATCGAAAGCCGGAATACCGAGGAGAACGCGCTCTGGATCGTAAAAAATGCGCGGCTTCGCGGGTGGAAGCGGATCGTGCTCATGACTTCGCCGTACCATATGCGGCGCTCCCGTTTCATCTTCGCGAAGGTCCTCGCCCAAACCGAGTTAAAGCTCGAAATCGACGCGCTGACGATCTATCAGGAAACTTTTTCGTCGGAAGAGTGGCGCGACAGCCTCAACGGGATTCGGGTCACGATGTACGAATACTTGAAGTGGCTCTACTATACGACGTTTTGGAAACCGGACGACATCCCGACCTAAACGAGCGTTAGGAAATACTCGCTGCGTCTGACTTCTGAGCGACGGGAAAAATATGCCGGGTGGTAAACGAGCAATTCGACGAACACGGGGCGGTCCTGCCCGGTCCGGCGCCGCTTTAATCGCGAACGAGCGGCGCTTTACGGTTTTACAAACTGAATTCCGTGGGCGGCGCACTCCCGAAGGAGGGCCTCGATCGCGCGCGCGCGGTGGGAAATGACGTTCTTCTCGGTCTCGGTCATTTCGGCGAGCGTGCGGGTTTCGCCTTTGGGTACGAAAATCGGGTCGTAGCCGAATCCGTTTGTTCCCCG
>JAYVXM010000493.1:0-3959 GCA_043785205.1 Bdellovibrionales bacterium | reverse complement strand
CTTAGGCTAGGTTTTGGACGTTTAGGAAAGGGTGTCATGAAAATTACTCTCGGATCATGGGTTGTACTCGCTCTCGGTTTCAGTGTCGTCTCGGCCTTCGCGCATGAAGGTCATGGTTCGACGGTTCCGGCGAAATTCGCCGACTTCGAAAAGCTCACGTTCGTGCAGATGAAGGCGCTGCCGGATTTCAAATGGCCGCTCGAGAAGGTCGCCACGGCGGCGGATCTCGAAAAGAAAACCGAGACGGAGCTCGTGCTCCTCCGAAATTCGATCTACGCGCAATACGGTTTCGGATTCGGTCAGAAAGCGCTCGCGAATTATTTCCTCAGTCGCTCCTGGTACCACAAGAACGCGGAAGCCGCGGATCTCGATAAAGTTTCGAAGGAAGCGCGGACCAGCGTCGCGGTTTTTCTAAAGGCCCAGGCCACGGTGGTCGGCGGTACTCGTGGAGTCGCTTCCGGCGACGAGCACCAGCTGAATCAAATCGCCTATAACCTCTTCCGCATGGGGTTTTGCACCTACGAGGTGAACGGGGATTCCCGCGCCGGTATGGTCGTATTCGAACCGGCCGGAGTCGCGAAGGTTTTCCATTCGCGCGCCTCCCAAGCCCCGCTCTACGACTACGCTTATGACGAGTACGCGAAGCCGGATATGCTGAACTTCGGTTCGACTCTTCTGATCGAAGCGAAATGGGGCGTCGAAATCGTTGGGAAAAAGGGAATCGTGACGATCACCTATCCGCAAGACACCGTCGACCGGATCAAGGATTACGACGGCAAGCCGATTCTCGACACGAAGAAACGCGAAGTCCTGACGGTGAACCTCGGGAACGGCGACTTCGCCCCGAACATGTACCCCTGGGTGAAGACCCGCCGGTGTACGATGCTCAAGCTGAAGTAACCGCGACGAACCGATCCCGAATTGGTCTTTTTCGCTCTCGCTCTGATTTATTTTATCCGTCTGCGCCCGTTCGGGGATCCCACCGGCGCGGACGGATATTTTTACCTGAAGCAGATCCAGTCCCTCTCCGAACACGGCGCTTTCTATTATCGCGACCATTCCCTCGCGTTTCTCCCGCCGGCGCTCTTGAATCTGATCGTTCGTGATCCGTTGTTCGCCTTTTCGATTTCGACGCTCTTCACGTTCGGGGCGATCGGATGGATATCCGCGCGGCTCGCGAGGCGCGTCTCCGGACGCGCGGGCGCGGCGATGGAGGCGGGGGACTGGGTTTATCTCGCGGCCGCGCTGCTTTACTACGCGTACGGAAATCTCTTTCTCGAACTGAATCTCGTTTTTCTCAAGACCGCGACGGCGGTGTTCTTTCTCCTTCATTCGTGGGAGCGCGTTCTCGCCGGTCGGCGGAAATCGGCGGCGGCGTCCGCACTCGGCGCGCTCCTTTCCCATAAATTGATGTTCGTTCTCGTACCACTAGCCGTGCTCGCTCTTTGGCCGCGCCGATTCCTCGTCGTCGCCTTTTCCGGTACGGTGGTCGTCGTGCTCGCGGTCCTCGCCCAGCCGGCCCTCCTCGCGCACTTTAAATTTCTCGCGGGCGAAATCGATTTCACTGCTTACTCGACGGAGCCGTTTAGCCGGATGCCGACGGCGGCCGCGTTCGGGGTCCTCGCGCTCTTCGCCGGGGGAGTCGCGATCGCGCTCGGTCGGCGCGCGCGGGCTCTCTCCGCGCCGACCACAGCGTTTTTTTACTTCGCGGCCGGAATTCTTTTTTTGTCCGCGCTTTATCCGTCGGCGCTGAATACGGAGAGCGCGCGCTACCGGGTCGAGCTCGTCGGCGTCGCTTTCTTCCCGGTCGTTTTCGGGGGCGCGCTTTTAATTGGTGGCCTCTGGCGAGGTGTCGGAATTACGCTCGCCGCGATTCCGATCGCGCTCGGGCTTTATTTTAACCGGCCACTTTCGAGTTGGATTACGCCGTGGTCCGAGCGGATTACCGGCACGGAACGGATCGCCACGCGTCTGCCCGTGAATGCGCTCCTCTACGCGCCTCATGGAGTCGAGTTTTACCTCGCGTACCGGACTCCGTTCCGCCCGCGCTCGCTTCGGATCGAGGCGGAAGGACGGGAAGTTTACCGCGCGGCTTACGTGGCGCCCTACCTCCGGGAAGAAGGCCTTCTGAAGAACGACCTTGAAACATCGGCCGTGCTGAACCTCGGTAAGGAATTCGCGATCTACCGCGAGGAGGACTGGCTCGCGTTGAACCGGATTCACCTTTTCATCCCGCACCCGATGAACCTGCTTCCCAAGAAACCGGATTTCGTGTCGGGATACGATTAATAATTTTTAGCGCTATTCGGTGCAGTAAGGACCACCGAACCAAGGCGCCGGCGCCTTCCGGACTCCCGAATAACTCCATCCGGTCAGAGAGTTGCACGGACCGAATTGCGCAGGATAAGTGACGTCGGGCGGAGAGGCCGACGATGAACAACTATAATAAGGAGTCGCGCCATCGGGTTTAGTGCATATATTCTGCTGAATACCGGGCTCATTGACCCCCATCAATCCTATAGATTGGGCATCCCACTGAAGATAAAGGTTATGTCCCGCCGGGCAAGTGGTCGTAATGCAAGTATCGGGGACCGGCGCGTTTTTCGTACACGACGCTGCGATAGGAGTCCCACAGTTCTGCCAGTTATTCGTCACTTTGTTAATCGGTGCCGAGTCCGTGCACTTCCCGCTTGAAATTCGAACGAATGCTGAGCCGGGGGAGCAATTATATTGGCAGTAGATGTACATCGAAGTGCTGGCGACGTCGGTCAAAGGATTACACCCGCTCGGATTCGTTAAGGTGACCGTCTTAGTAACAGAACAGGACGCCACTCCCGGGTCCGTCGCCGTTACGGTGTAAGTCGCAGCGGGAAGGCTTGAGATCGTGACGGTGCTACTTCCGGTCGTCGTACTTCCGGAATACCCACCGGGGGTTACGCTGACTTGAGCGACTCCGACCGATCCCGTGATATTACCGGTGATGCTGCCGTCGGTTCCACCCGATGTCGTCGGATTCGTTCCGGCGAGCGAAAGAGTAATACTGCAGCCGGGAGGAAGGGGAGCGGTAAGCGTTACGGGGTTGCTCGTCGTCGTACAGGTGGCCGCGTCCGTGGCCTTGAAAACGTAAGTGCCGACGGGAACGTTCGAAAGGGTCATGCTGCTTGGCGAGGTCGCACTGAAAGTACCGGCTACCGGCGTGACGGTGTAAGCCACCGCACCGCTCGCACCCGACATTCCGTAAACGATAGTGCCGTTGCTCGCGAGGGCCGAAGTCGGATTCACCGTGGTCGGGGCCGAAAAGAAAGCGAGAGTACAAGTCGGAGGTGCCGCGGGCGTGCACGCCATCGTGCAGACTCCCGCGTTGTTCGTGAATCCGGTAGGGCAGGTGGTAGCGCCCGGAACGGTCGTTGGGCCGCTCTGAAAGTTACACGAACCACCGAAACTCACCCAAAGGCTTGCTCCATCGCATATGCGGGGCGTGTTGTCGGTTTGGCTGTTTTGGCCGAAGGTTTGTCCCTGCTGGCACGTCGGATAACAAGGCTGGGACGTACAGCCGCCGGCGCCCTGACACTTATATCCATATTGGGTCGTGCTCGAAGTAGTGGTGGGCGCTTCGATGCAATTACTTCCGGACACCGTCGATCCGGCCGGACAAGCGGAACACGCCGGAGTCGCCGTTTTATCGACGAGGGTGACGGTCGCGTAGGTCGGCGCGGAACAAGCCGAGTCGATGGCCATGAGAGTATAGGTGTTCGCCTTCAGCCCCGAGAACACGGCGGGCGTGGCGCCCGGAGTGTCCGCCGTTTGCGGGGTCGGGGAAGTGATCGAAATCCCCGAGACGGTTCCGGATGCGCCGGCGGTCGTCGCGCTGATCGAGCCGTCCGCCATGAGCGGCGAAGGCTGGTTGACCGTGGTGTTGATTGTGAGCGTGCATGCGGATTGCCCCAAGATGCAGGCTT
>JAYVXM010000492.1:0-3976 GCA_043785205.1 Bdellovibrionales bacterium | reverse complement strand
ATCGAGAACCAGTACCGCATCGGTCTCGTTCGGATGGAGCGCGCGATCAAGGAGCGGATGTCGATTCAAGAAATCGAAACGCTCATGCCGCACGATCTCATCAACCAGAAGCCGGTTTCGGCCGTGGTGAAGGAGTTCTTCGGATCTTCCCAGCTCTCGCAGTTCATGGACCAAACCAATCCGCTTTCGGAAGTCACGCACAAGCGTCGGCTTTCGGCCCTCGGGCCCGGTGGTTTGACCCGCGAGCGCGCCGGCTTCGAAGTCCGCGACGTTCACAACACCCACTATGGTCGGATTTGTCCGATCGAAACGCCGGAAGGACCGAACATCGGTCTGATCGCGTCGCTCTCCACGTACGCCCGCGTGAACGAATACGGATTCATCGAGACTCCGTACCGTACGATCACCGGCCGGAAGCTGATGGAAGAAATCAAATTCTTCACGGCGACGGAAGAAGAGAACAAGATCATCGCCCAGGTCTCTCCCGAAGCGCTTAAAACCCGTAAGCTGTCCGGCGATTTCACCGCCGCCCGCCGTAAGGGTGAATTCGCGCTCGTGAACCCGGACGAAATCGAACTGATGGACGTATCGCCGAACCAGCTCGTGTCGATCGCGGCCTCGCTGATTCCGTTCCTTGAACATGACGACGCGAACCGCGCCCTCATGGGATCGAACATGCAACGTCAGGCCGTTCCGCTTCTTCGCACGCAGGCGCCGTTCGTCGGCACGGGCATCGAAGGCGTGGTCGCGCGTGACTCCGGTCAGATCATGATCTCGAAGCATGACGGCGAAGTCGTCATGGTCGACGGCACGAAGATCGTCGTTCGACGCACGGGCAAGGCTTCGGAAGAAGTCGGATCCGACGTCGATATCTATAATCTCACGAAGTACCAGCGTTCGAACCAGAACACCTGCGTGACCCAGCATCCGGTCGTCCGTACGGGCGACAAGGTGAAGGGCGGGGACGTCCTCGCGGACGGTCCGGCCACGGACGCCGGCGAACTGGCCCTCGGTCAGAACGTGCTCATCGCGTTCATGCCTTGGAACGGCTATAACTTCGAAGATTCGATCCTGATCTCCGAACGCCTCATCAAGGAAGACACGTTCACTTCGATTCACATCGAAGAATTCGAATGCGTCGCCCGCGATACGAAACTCGGTAAAGAAGACATCACCCGCGATATTCCGAACGTCGGCGAAGAGGCCCTCAAGGACCTCGACGAATCCGGCATCATTCGGATCGGCGCGGAAGTGAAGCCGGGCGATATTCTGGTCGGTAAAGTTACTCCGAAGGGCGAGACCCAGCTCTCGCCGGAAGAGAAGCTCCTGCGCGCGATCTTCGGCGAAAAAGCCGGCGACGTTCGCGATACTTCCCTCCGCGTTCCTTCGGGCGTGTACGGCACGATCATCAACGCTCAAGTCTTCGCTCGCGAAGGCACCGAACCGGACGAGCGCACGAAACAGATCCTCGAAGAGGCGATCGCCAAGATCCGCCGCGACGAGAAGATCGAAGTCGATGCGATTCGCCAGTCGGGCTTGAACAAGATCACGAAGATCCTCGAAACCGCCACGACGACGGGCAAACTCCTTTCGGAAGACGGCTCGGTCGAGCTCCTGAAGAAGGGCGAAAAGCTCACGCGCGACCTCCTCGAACACATCCCGTTCGACCTCCTCGGATTCATTCCGGTGAAGGACGAGCTCGAGCAGGAAGTCTCGGCGTTCACCAAAACGGCCCGCGAGAAGATCGAAGCCGTTCGGTACGTGTTCAAAGAGAAGATCGAAAAGCTCAAGAAGGGCGACGAACTCGCTCCGGGCGTGATCAAGATGGTTAAGGTTCAGATCGCCATCAAACGCCGGCTCCAAGTCGGCGACAAGATGGCCGGTCGGCACGGAAACAAGGGCGTCATCTCGAAGATCGTCCCGATGGAAGACATGCCATTCATGGCGAACGGTACGCCGGTCGACATGGTGCTGAACCCCCTCGGCGTTCCTTCGCGGATGAACATCGGTCAGCTCCTCGAAGTCATGCTCGGATGGGCGGCGTGGGGAATCGGCGAGCGCGTGCAAGCGTACCTCGACGAGTGGAACGGCGACGGCGCGCGGAAGCTCCTGAAGGCGACTTATTCTTCTCCGGAAGTCGATAAGTACGTCGAAAAGGCTTCGGATGCCGAGCTGAAGAAGATGATGTCCCACCTTCGTCGCGGAATTCACACTTCGACGCCCGTCTTCGACGGCGCGACCGAAGAAGATATCGCGAAAATGTACGACGTGGCGGGCCTCCCACCACGCGGACAGACGACGCTCTATGACGGCGTGACGGGTGAACCGTTCGCCGAAGATGTGACCGTCGGCGTGATGTACATGCTGAAGCTCCACCATCTGGTCGAAGAGAAGATCCACGCGCGGTCCATCGGACCGTACTCGCTCGTTACGCAGCAGCCATTGGGCGGTAAAGCCCAGTTCGGCGGTCAGCGTCTCGGGGAGATGGAAGTCTGGGCCCTCGAAGCCTACGGCGCCGCCTTCGCGCTCCAGGAATTCTTGACCGTGAAGTCGGATGACGTCACGGGCCGGAACCGGATGTACGAAGCGATCGTGAAGGGCGAGCATCTGCTCGAACCGGGTCTCCCGGAATCCTTCAACGTGCTCGTGAAGGAACTCCAGTCGCTGGCTCTGAACGTCGAGCTCATCGAAGAGGGCGACCAGAAGACCCAGCCGGCCGTGCTCTGACCTCTGTATTTTGGGGCGCCTGAGGCACCCAGTGACCTAACGGGAAGCCCCGACCCATTCGGTCGGGGCCGACCCTTTCAAAAGTTTTAAGCCTTCCGAATTAGCCTCCGTTTTCAGCCATAGAGGAACACCGATGAAAGACCTCCTAAACTTTTTCGATAAGCCAAAAGATCCACTGAGCTTCGTCGGGATGCGCATTTCGCTCGCATCCCCCGAGAAGATTCGGGAGTGGTCGTTCGGTGAAGTGAAGAAGCCAGAAACGATCAACTACCGTACCTTCAAACCGGAGCGCGACGGACTCTTCTGCGCGAAGATCTTCGGACCGGTGAAGGATTACGAGTGTAACTGCGGCAAGTACAAGCGCATGAAGCACCGCGGGGTCGTCTGCGAAAAGTGCGGCGTCGAAGTCATTCAGTCGAAAGTGCGCCGGGAACGGCTCGGACACATCGAACTCGCGACTCCGGTCGCTCACATCTGGTTCCTGCGCTCGCTTCCTTCCCGGATCGGCGCGCTCCTCGACGTGACGCTGAAGGAACTCGAAAAGGTTCTTTATTGCGAAGCGTGGCTCCTCACCGACGTCGGAAACTCCGGCCTCGAAGAGAACACGGTTCTCAACGAAGAGAAGTACCAGCAACTCATCAAGGACGGTCTGAACTTCCAAGCCGGCATGGGCGGCGAAACGATCCGCGACGCGCTGAAGAAGGTCGACATCGAAATCCTTTCGCGCCAACTCCGCCGCGAAATGAAGCAAACGACTTCCGAAGCCCAGCGCACGAAGATCTCGAAGCGCCTGAAAGTCGTCGAAGCGTTCAAGCTCTCGCTAACGAATAAGCCGGAATGGATGATGCTCGAAGTGATTCCGGTCATTCCGCCGGAACTTCGCCCGCTCGTCCCGCTCGACGGCGGTCGTTTCGCGACTTCCGATTTGAACGACCTCTATCGCCGCGTGATCAACCGGAACAACCGTTTGAAGCGCCTGATGGAACTCAACGCTCCGGAAATCATCGTTCGGAACGAAAAGCGCATGCTTCAAGAAGCCGTCGACGCGCTCTTCGACAACGGCCGCCGCGGGAAGACCTTCACCGGTCCGAACAAGCGTCCGCTCCGCTCGCTGTCCGACATGCTCAAGGGGAAGCAAGGCCGTTTCCGCCAAAATTTGCTCGGGAAACGCGTCGATTACTCCGGCCGTTCCGTCATCGTCGTCGGGCCTGAACTTCGCTTGCACCAGTGCGGCCTTCCGAAGGTCATG
>JAYVXM010000491.1:0-12586 GCA_043785205.1 Bdellovibrionales bacterium | reverse complement strand
CGCGGAAAATATACGCCGAGAGGTAAACCGTAGAAACGTGCAAGGACGGAAAGCAGTTCGTCGCGGCGTCGCCGACCCGAAGGAGGTGGAAGACGTTCGCGACAATCCCATTCGTTTCGGGCGGAACCGGAAAGAGATCACGCGGATAGATCGTCGGCCAGAAAAAGAAAATGATGCAGCTAAGTCCCTGCGTGAAAAAGAAGGAATAGAGGTACTTGTTCAGATTTTCCATGTCGCGAACGACGAGGTAAACCGCCGTGAAAAAGAAATATTCACTGACGTAAAAGAAAACGGTCCAGGGCACGAAGGGAATCGACCGGTCGAGCGCGAGCATCGGCAGTTCCCGCGGCGGGAAAAACGGGTGATGATTCGTGAAGTAATACATGAAAGCCGCGATGGCGAAGAAAACCCCACCGACGGGGTATTTCAGCCGCGCGGTCATGAAAAGCGGTAGTTTCAGCCTGAATTCTTTCCAGCCAACCATAACTCAAATTGCTTTCGATATTCCGGGGCGAACCATTCCTCGTCGCCCAAGTGCTCTAATAAAAGTTTTCGATTTCCGTCCAAAACGAGCGTAAGCGGTAAACCCGAAACGGCGAAACGATTCGCCAACGCGCCGGCGGGGTCGACGAACGACTGGAATTTGATCTCATGCTTGGTGAGGAACGGCGTGAGCACATTGAGCGGATCCTCGTCCAAGTTCACGCCGACGACCGTCAGCCCCTGACTGGCGTACTGGCTCGAAAGCCTCTGGAGAGACGGCATTTCCTTCACGCAAGGACCGCACCAGGTCGCCCAAAAATTGATGAGGACGATCTTCGATTTCAAGTCGGAGAGCCTTACCGATTTTCCTTCGAGCGTTTTAAAGACGAGGTCGGGAAGGGCTTGTCCAATTTTCAGCGCAATCATTCCCTCGGCACCCGGAGCGCCGTGTTCCGCAAGCTCGTGGGCGGCGCCGCGTTCCCGTAAGTATCCGAGCGCGAAGAGCACCCCCGCCAAAACTACGGCGACCGGCACGAGCACGCTCGCCACCGTCGCTTTTTTTCTTGGGGTTTCCGGGGCTTGGGATTCAGTTGCCATTCACCCCGATTCTACCCGAAAATAAAGAGGATGCGAAAGAGGAACTCCGAAGCGGGCCAAGCGCTCATCGAATACGTGCTCCTCATCGCCATTACGATTTCACTCGTCACAATCATGGCGACCGGGCTGCGTAAATCCGTTTTCACGCTCTGGTCGTTTTACTCGAAAGCGATCGCCGCTCCCTGCCCAGGCTGTCCGCCGCCGACCGCGGTCCACTAATTCACTCGACTGCCCGCGGCCGAACACCCGACTAAAACTTAGACACCGGTCCGCGAATCCCCGCGTTCCGACCCCGAGAAAGACGGGAGAATTTCACTCGAGAAGTCGCCTAACTTTGGCTCGACTCGTGCAATTTCATAAACTTATGACCTTTCCAATCGTTCCCTTAGGAGCGTACTCCGCATGAAAAAGCCGCTCGTTCTGAGCTTAATCTGCGCGATCGCGGTCACCGCGCTCACCGTTTCCCAGGCCGAAAATTCCGAGGTCGCGGATAATCGCGAGGATTTAGACGTTCCGGCCCGTTACGTTCCGCGCCCCGACGAACTCATGACCGACGAAGAATTCGCGACCGCCACCGCCGGTGAAACCACGCTCGCCCTACCCGATGACGATGACGTGATGGATTTTAACGACACCGTAGACGAAATGGAAAGCGGAGGCTCCAAGGGAGCCCGGAGCACTCCGAAAAAACACGCTCGGTCCCGCTGGGTCGATTCTTTCAAGTACACGGATACCGGCGGGCTCTCGCCCGCGAATCCGAAATGTAAACAGTTTCTCGACGAAACCGGAACGTACGGCGCCTACGGACGAATCATCACGAATTACATCGACGAGGAAAAAAAGAAGAACGGATCCTCCATCTTGCTTTCCGATTCGATTCTCGGAATGTCGAACGCCCCGAAAGCGTGCCCCAAATGGAACACGCTCACCGAAGCGATGAAAAAGAAATTCTGGGTCTGGGCGTTTGCGGCGATCGCGTCGACCGAATCCGGTTGCGACGCCGGAGTGAAGGAACGCTGGGGCGTCAACGATACCTGCTCCGGTCTCCTCCAGCTGGAAAAGGGATATAAACTTCGCTCGCATCGCGGGCCTAATTGCGCCGAAGTCTCGCCCACGGATATCCGTAAACCCTACGCGAATCTCCGCTGTGGCCTCGACATCATGCGGAGTCAACTCGTGTCGCGAAACGACGACGACACCTTCACCTATAAGGGCCGCCTGTACCCGGGTCCGGGAATGACGGCGACGTCGTACTGGCTGAAACTCCGCAAGGTGAACGGAGCGGTCATCGGAAAGCTCGTCCGTTCGTTCAAACCGTGCGGGGCGTGAATTCGCGCGCCACGAAAAAGATCTCTTTCGATCCTTCACGCACGCTCTTCGGCTTGATGATGTCGATCTTCCCGAACCGCTCGCGGAGCCGGTTTCGATAGTTCTCGAACTCTTCGCTGTGAAAAATCTTGCAAATGTAGGTCCCGCCTGGCTTTAGGAACCGTTCGGCGGTCGTGAGCGCGAGTTCGCAGAGCTCGAGGGAGCGCATCTGATCCTGGAGCCGATAGCCTGTCGTTTTCGGGGCCATGTCGGAGAGGACCATGTCGAACGGAGGCTCGATTCCATGTTCGGCCATCGTCTTCGCGAGATCGAGCTGCCGCATGTCGGCGGTGAGAAAGAGTGCGTTCGGAAGGGTAATCTTGATCGGCTGGATGTCGATCCCGAGAACCCGACCGAGTTTTCCCACTTTTTCGGAAGCAAACTGAGACCAGGATCCGGGCGCGGCGCCGAGATCGAGAATCTTCATTCCTGGACGAAAAACGCGGAGGCGCTGGTCGATCTCCTGAAGCTTGAACACGGAACGCGCGGCGTAGTTCTCTTCCTTTGCTTTCCGGTAGTAATAATCTTTCGGGTTGTACGTCATGCTTAAAGGTTCGAGTGAATTTCGACGATCGAGCCGCTCACCGCGCCGGATTCCGCCGGATCGCAGAGGTAGACGATCACTTTCGCCACGTCGGCCGGAAGCGTTTCCGTCTTCAGGTGAGGCGCCGCTTTTCGAAGCATTTCCGTGTCGACCGCGCCCGGGGCGACGGCGTTCACGCGCACCCCGATCGGACGCCCTTCGACGGCGAGCGCCTCGGTGAGTCCGGCGATCGCGAACTTCGTCGCGACGTACGGCGCGAGCCCCGGAAACTTATCGGTTCCCCGAATTCCGCCGAGTGAACCGAGATTCACGATCGATCCGGTGCGCTCTCCGCGCGGCATCCGGCGCATCAGCTCCTGGGAGAGGAGGAGCGGCGCGCGGATATTGATCGCCGCCATCCGATCCCATTCGCGGCGGAGTTCCGCGGGGGAGGTTTCGAGAAATGGAATGGCGTAGCCGATGGCGGCGTTATTCACGAGGATGTGCACGGGTTCGCCGAACGCGCGTTCCGCCTCGTCGAAGAGGGCTGGGATCGTTTCCGCGGATTCGAGATCGACGGTCGAACCGAAAACGGCATTCGGTCCATAACGGTCCCGAAGGCGGGCGACGGTAGCGGTAACCTCGACGGAAGTCCGGGCACAAAGATAAACACGAGCGCCGCGCGCGAGTAGCCCTTCGGCGACGGCGGCACCGATTCCGCGGCTCCCGCCGGTCACGAGCGCGCACCGGCCGGCCAGACTCGGTAAAAGTGGGGTTTTGACGTCGGCTTTTAGGAGGTTTTCCAAGCCGCCGGATCCTATCAAAAAAAAACCTTCAAATCGCTAACAAAGTGCGTTACTTCCGGATTCACGAAATGTCTGAATTTAAGGGGTTTTTCCGCATTCAAATTCGCAAGGAAGCACTGAAGTTCTCTTCGGCGCACATGACCGTGTTCGCGGATGGCACGAAGGAAAACCTCCATGGCCATAATTACCGCACGGTCGTGAAGCTCGAATTCGAGCGCTTCTCGCTGAAGGAAATGCTGCCGTTTTCGGAGTTGAAGGCGGAGATGCGGAAGATTTGTGCGGAGTGGGACGAACGGATCCTCCTGCCGGCGGAGTGCCCGTTCCTCACGATCACGCGAAACGACGGCCCGAGTGTCGAGCTCACCGTCTGCGGAAAGCGCTACGTTTTTCCGAAGGACGAGACCGTATTCCTTCCCGTCGACACCGTCACGACCGAATCGCTCGCGAAACTTTTCGCCGAACGGCTCGCCTCCGCGCTTTCCCGGCCTGCGCTCGAACGCGCGAAGGTCCGCTCACTCGAAGTGACGATCGAAGAGATGCTCGGGCAGGGGGCTTCGTATGTCGTCGCTCTTTAAGACGAAACTCCTCGTTTACTTCGATTTCGAGGCGTCCCATTCCCTCGATACGCGGGAAGCGCCCCATCCCCACCTTTGGAAAACGATTCTAACCTTTACCGGCGAACCGATCCGCGGCCGGATCATCGATTTTCCGGCGCTCGAAGCGGCGGTTCAGGCCGATCTCCGTACCCTGCCGGGAAGTTACCTCAATGAGAACCCCGACCTTCTTCCCGACGGGCGCGCGTTTCCGACCTGCGAAACACTCGGTGCCTCGATCTTCACGAGCGTCCGCGAACGGACGGTCGCCCGACTTCGCGCGGATAATCCGACGCTGACGCTCCTCTCGGTCGAGGTTCAGCTCTGCGAGGGCGAACGGATCTTCGGCGCGGCCGTGGTCGAGGCATAAACACCGTCGGTGGATTGACGTCGAATCCGCCGTCCGCTTATTCCCTCCTCAAATTCGGACGCGTCACGGCCGATCAGTAGACCAATGCGTTTCGCTTCCCGGCTCCCGAGCGTTTTTCTCACGGTCCTTCTCCTGGCTTCGACGTCGGGTCATGCGAAAACTTCGATCTACGGGCCCGACCGACCCCAGACCTGCGATTACGTCCTTCGCGAAGCGGGGCCCTACGAACTCGGCGATCCGAATCCCGATTATAACTTCTACGCCCAAGTCGACGACGCGAAATCCGTCGGAATGGCCGACGTTCCCGTTTTCAACCAACGCGAATACGGATGTTGCTGGATCACCGCCGAGCTCGGTCACGTCTGCCGCGCGTGCGCCGGAGTCGGAAAGAATATTCGCCCGCTCGATACCTACCTCGCCGCGATCAGCATCCTCGAGCGCGCGGTGCACGGCCCGGATTCGCGGCGACTCGTCGTTCAGGGCGGGAATACCCCCTACGCCGTTTCCCTTCTGAACCGCTACGGCGTGATTCCGGAGGGCGCGCTCGTCCAGACTGCCGAAGGACTTCGCCCCTGGAAACCAACCCTCGATTTTCAAAAGGGAAAGAATGGGGATCTCCTGATCGAACAGATCAACGCGAAGCTCGTGACCTACTTCGATCAGACCAACGAACTCTACGTCGAACTCCAACAGGCGGCGAACCGGAAATCGTTGTTCGGAATTTTTTCGAAGGCAAAAGCGGACCCGATTAAGGTCTTCGCCCACCATCCCGAAAAATTGAAGCTCCTCGCGGACGCTCGCAAAGAGTACGACGACGCCCTGAACGAGGTCTTCAATCGCGCGTTCGGATCGATTCCGGAGAATTTCGTCTGGGAGGGAAAATCCTACACTCCGCTTTCGTTCCTGAAGGAAAACGTCCCGCCGGAAACGCTCGACCTCACCCTCGTCGTTCCTAAAAAAATCGGCCGTGAGCTCCCGGCGCTCTCGGTGCCGAAGGTTCACAATCCGAAACCGAATCCGAACGATATCGAGTATCAGCTCTGGAACGAGCTCGGGGGCTTCCACACCGGTCAGGATTGGAAGACGATCGACGCCGCGATCGAACGCTCTCTCGCCCAGAAACCGCCGAAACCCGTCCGCTTCGGAATTTCCATCAAACGTTCGTTCATCGATAAGGAGCGCGGCATCATGTCGATCGACGCCTTCGCCCGTTACCCGGGTTTCCGCGAAGAAGTCGAACGGATGAACGCGGCGATCCCGAATTACACCGACGGGGGGCACGCGATCCTCATCACGAAGATTTACCGGAACCGCGCTGGCGAGACGATCGGCTACCGAATCCAGAACAGCTGGGGCGATGTCGCGAAAGACGGCAAGTCCGTCGGAGAAAAAGGGTACTTCGTGATGGATACGTCCTATATGCGGACGTTCGAGCCGAGCTTCTTTTTCGAAAAGGGAATCTACGAGACCGGAGTCCCCGTTAAATAACGGTGACCTTACGGAGAAGGTCCATGTCCTCGAGGACTTTTCCGGATCCGCGGACGACGCACGTGAGCGGATCTTCGGCGACGGCGACCGGAAGGCCCGTCTTTTCCTTGATGAGGACGTCGAGGTTCGCGAGAAGCGATCCGCCGCCGGCGAGAATGATCCCGTTGTCGACGATATCGGCCGCGAGTTCGGGTGGCGTGCGCTCGAGCGCGGTCTTAATCGCCTCGACGACGGCCGAAACCGGCTCCATGAGCGCGTCCCGAATCTCCTCGGAGTTCACTTCGATCGTTTTCGGCGCGCCGGAAATCAGATCGCGGCCCTTCACTTCGTAGGTCTTTTCCTCTTCGAACGGATAGGCGCACCCGATCGCGAGCTTGATCTGCTCGGCGGTGCGCTCCCCGATGAGGAGCGAATATTTCCGCTTGATATAGTGGATGATCGCTTCGTCGAATTTATCGCCGGCGACGCGCACCGAACGCGAATACACGATCCCGCCGAGCGAAATCACGGCGACTTCCGTCGTCCCGCCGCCGATGTCGACGATCATATTTCCCGAGGGTTCCCGAATCGGGAGTCCGGCGCCAATCGCGGCGGCCATCGGTTCTTCGATGAGGTAGACTTCGCGGGCGCCCGCCGATTGGGCCGATTCTTTCACGGCGCGTTTTTCCACTTGGGTGATGCCGAACGGGATGCAGATGACGATCCGGGGACGGATGAACGTTCTCCGTTCGGACGCTTTCTGGATGAAATACTTCAGCATCGACTGGGTGACTTCAAAATCGGAGATGACTCCGTCACGAAGTGGGCGAATCGCTTGAATCGACCCCGGCGTTCGGCCGAGCATGTCTTTCGCTTCCTTGCCGACGGCGAGAACCCGGGTTTGGCCGCGGGCGTTCCGGTGGATGGCGACCACCGAAGGTTCGTTGATGATGATTCCGCGATCGCGGGCGAAAACCAGGGTATTCGCCGTCCCTAAGTCGATTGCGAGGTCATTTGAAAAGAAATCGAGAAATTTTTTAAACATGTCGATCCGACTTTCCCTGATCTTATCTCACCACTTGTAGTGGCGGATGTGTTCCCCCCGCTCGGAGATTTCGGACATCGCTTTGATTCCGATCTCGAGATGGAGGTCCGTGAACGTTTTAAAAACCGACGACGCCGACTTCTTCGTCTTGATCCCGCCGCGTTTCAGCGGAAGATCCGAGACGAGGAGAATCGCGCCGATCGGTACCTTACTCGCGAAACCCGCGACGAAAAGCGTCGCGGTTTCCATGTCGATTCCGAGCGCACGTTCTTCGTAGAGCTGCGCCTTGAATTTTTCGTCGAACTCCCAAAATCGATAATCCATGGTGTGGATCACGCCAGTACGGTAATCGAGCCCGCGCTCGACGACGATTTCGGATACGAATTTTTGAATCTTAAAGGTCGGCAGCGCCGGAACCTGATGGGGCATGAAATGGATCGAGGCGCCTTCGTCGCGAATCGCGGCGGTCGGAACGATGAAGTCGCCCTTCTTCAGCGTGCGGTGAAGGCCACCACACATCCCGAGAAAGAGAACGGCCTTCGGCTCGACGATCGAAATGAGTTCCATCGCGAGGGCCGCCATCGGCGACCCGATGGAAAAGTTCACGACCGTCACATCGGCGGAGTCGCTATGCACGACCGTCATCGCCGATCCGCGCGTCTTTTCGGTTCCGCAAAGGGAGTGGAATCGCTCGACGTAATATTCGAAATTCGTGAGGATGATTTGCTTCTTGAACTTGGACGGATGCGAGCCGGTGTACCGCTCAAGCATGTCGCGCGCGATCTTCGCTTTTTTCGGATTATTATACGTACGATTAAAATTCGGAACGATGTAGGGATTCCCGCGGTAGAGATTGAGTTGCTTATCCGGCGAGCGGTCCGCGATTTTCGAAGACTCAAGACCTTTCGTGAGCTTCTTCGTCGATGATTTTACTGCTTTTTTTCTTTTCGCCACGTTACGGATGAGCTTACCCGTGCCGCAGGGAGCAAACAAGACTTTCCCCGATATCGCCCTCCCTTAATTTCGCATCGCATCGGTGGTCGCGAAACCGCCTTCCGGGTGTTACCCTCGGCGTCCGTGCCTCCGCGTCGCCTCCGAAAATTTTTTCGCATCACCTTTGGAAAAATCGCGCTCGCGACGCTGCTTCTGGGTCTCGTCCTCGGCGGCCTTCTCGCTTACGGGCTCTACCGTATCGCGGAGCGGGAATTCCCGGACGTCGCCGTCCTCAATGTGAAGTATCCGCTCGTGATCTATTCGGGAACGAAAGCGCCCGTAAAGATCAAACTCGTCGGCGCTCCGCCGCCGGGCTGGGTGAAGATCGGCAACATTTCGAAGGCGGCGATGGGTGCGGTCGTCGTGAGCGAAGACTGGGCCTTCTTTGCGCACGACGGATTCGACGCGAATCAACTCAAGGAAGCGATCAAGGAGGACTTGGCGGACCATCGCTTCGCGCGCGGCGCGAGCACGATCACGATGCAGGTCGTGAAGAACGTCTTCCTTTCTCAAGAAAAGACCCTGTATCGGAAAGCGAAGGAATTCATCCTCGCGATCCGGCTCGACCGGCGCGTTCCTAAGCGAAAAGTGCTCGAAGTCTACTTCAACATCGCGGAGTGGGGCGAGGGGACCTTCGGAATCGGGGCCGCCGCGCGAAAATATTTCGCGAAAGTACCGTCGGAGCTCACCCCGAAAGAAGGAGCATTCCTCGCGATGCTGCTTCCTTCTCCAAAACGGTATTCCCAGTCTTTTCGCGACGGTCGTTTGACGTCATACGCTTCGAAAACCGTGCGCTCGATTTTGGATAAAATGGTTCAAGCCGGCTACATCACCGAAGGGGAGCGCGACGCCGAGACGAATCGACCCCTCTCGTTCGAAACGAAAGTCGAAGCGCCCGCCGGCGACGGAATTTCGACGGAAGAAGGCGGCGACCCGGAAACGCCGCGCGAGCTTGACCTAGGCGAATCCGGCGGGTGAGAATACGTTGATGATCCGCCGCAAGAAAATCCAGAGCCCTCCTCTCGAACCGACCGAGCGGGGCTTCGGCTGGAAGCACGCATTCGTCGGTTTCTTCGCGCTCTCCGCGATGACCGGCGCCGGACTTTACCTCACGCGCCAAACCTGGGTCGGACCGGTTTCCGCGGCGCTTGATCTAAAACCCGAGATCCGTAAGGACGATATCGCCGCGGCGCTGGCGGAAAAAAGCATGGTCGGAACGCTTCCGAAGGACCTCACGCTCGACCTGAAGGGCCGCCAGTACCCGGTTTCCGTCGAGTACGCGACGAATCCCGCGCTCACCGACGAAATGATGAAGATGTTTACGCAGTACAAACCCGATTACGGCGCGTTCGTGGCGCTCGACGCGACGACCGGTCGGATCTTGACGCTGATCAGTTACTCGCCGGGCGATAAGCTCATGGACCAGAACCTCGCGCTCCGCGCGACATTTCCCTCGGCTTCGGTCTTCAAAGTCGTGACTGCGGCGGCCGCGATCGCCGAGCGGAAAATGAACGCCGGTTCGATCGTCTCCTTCAATGGTCGCGCCCACACGCTCTATAAGCGGAATATCTTCGACGAAACCACAAACCGGTGGACGACCCACATGACCCTGAAGGACGCCTTCGCTCACTCGGTGAACGCGGTCTTCGGAAAGCTCGGCGTCTTCATCGTCGGACCGACTGAACTGAAGTCGTACGCCGAAAAATTCGGTTTCAATCATAAACTTCCGAGCGACATCCCGGTCCAGGAAGGCCGCGCGGAAATCACCGAAGATCCTTGGGAGATCGCGGAAGCCGCCTCGGGATTCACGAAACACAATACGATGAGTCCGCTCCAGGGCGCGCTCATCGCCGCCGCGATCGCGAACGAAGGACGGCTCATGGAGCCGTACGTCGTCTCTACGTTGAAGAATCCGGCCGGCGAGACCGTCTTCATCGGTGGACCGCGACTTTCGAACGTCGTAATCGACGCCCAAGCCGCCGCCGAAATGAAGATCCTCATGCGCGAGACCGTCTCGAGCGGGACCGGTCGCGGTTCGTTCCGGGGCTTCAAGCGCGGTGAGTACGGAGACATCGACGTCGGCGGAAAGACCGGTTCGCTCACGGGAACCGATCCCGCGGGTCGGTACGACTGGTTCGTCGGATACGGCACCTCGGGCGAACATCGCCTTGCCGTCGCTTCGCTCATCATTTCGAAGGAATACTGGAAGGTGAAGTCCTCCGTCCTCGCCCGACGCGCGATCGAACTCTTTTTCCGCGATAAGCTCGGAACTCGCACAATTTCCGAAGATCGACGCATCGCCTCGCGGAAGGCCATCGCCCTCGCTGCCCGCCGGATTCGGCGCTCTCGCCGGAAATGAGAGCGCTCGTCCAACGCGTCAAGGAGGCGAAGGTCGTCGTCGGCGGGAAGACCGTCGGAGAGATCGGGCCAGGGATTCTCACCCTCCTCGGCGTCGGGCGCGACGATTCCGAGGCGGACGCCGATCGGATGATCGGAAAGATCGCGAAGCTACGGATATTCGGGGATGGCGAAGGAAAAATGAACCGTTCGCTGCTCGACCTCGGTCCGGACGGCGCGCATCTTCTCGTTTCCCAATTCACGCTTTACGGCGACCTCTCGAAAGGGAATCGCCCGAGCTTCGGCGCGGCCGGAAAACCCGAACTCGCGAAGGCGCTTTACGAGCGGGCGATCGCGACTTCGCGCGCACTCGGACTTCGAACGGAGGCCGGAACGTTCCAGGCCCCTATGGAAGTCACTCTTCTAAACGATGGGCCGGTGACCTTCTGGCTCGATTCGCGGGCGGACGAATCCGATGAGTGAGGCGCCGGCGACTATTCATATTCCGATTCTTAAAGAACCGATCGTCTCGGCGCTTATCGAACCCTTTCTCGCGCAAGCCGCGCCGGCGTGGATCCTCGACTGCACCTTCGGCGGCGGCGGCCACACGGCCGCGCTCCTAGAGCGCCTCCCGAAACACCACGGCGTGATCGGCGTCGACCAGGACGAGGGCGCGCTCGTCCGCGGGAAAGCGCGGCTCGCGGCGCCGTTCGCCGGCGGACGTTTGAAACTCCTTCACGCGAAATTCGGCGACCTCGACCCCGAGACCCTTTCCCCACATCTCGACGGTCGACCCGTCCTCGGCATTCTCGCCGACCTTGGATTTTCGAGCGACCAGCTCGAGGACCCGGCGCGCGGGATCAGCTTCCTCCGGGAAGGACCCCTCGATATGCGGTTCGATCCCTCTCAGGGAGAGTCGGTTGCCGACTATTTGCGCGTGGTGTCAGAAACAAAGCTTGCGGATATGATTTATGAATTAGGGGAGGAACACCACTCGCGCCGCATTGCGCGACTAATCGTTGAAGCCCGGATAAACGGGACGCTTCCGACGACGACGACGGGCCTCGCGGGCCTGATCGAGCGGGCCGTCCCGGCGTCGGCCCGACAGGGTCGGATTCATGCGGCGACCCGGACGTTTCAAGCCCTCCGAATTCACGTGAATCAGGAACTCCGGGAGCTCGATCATTTATTGGAAGATGTTATACTCGGGTTAGCGGTCCATGGCCGGGTGGCGATCTTGAGCTTCCACTCGTTAGAGGACCGCAAAGTGAAACAGAAGTTCCGTTCCGATCCCGCTTTCGAGGAGTACTCGCGCAAGCCGATCGAAGCGGACGAATCCGAGCTCGCGGCGAATCCGCGGGCCCGAAGCGCGAAGCTTCGAATCGCGACCCGTATCGGAGCGCGGTAATCGACCCGGGAGTTTCAGGATGAAGCACTGGTTTCCGAAATGGATTTTCCCCGTTCTCCTCGTCCTCTCGATCGTCACGGTCGCTCTCCGATTGAAAATCGTGAACACCGTTTACGAGATCAATCAGACCGAGAAGATCATCGCGAATTCGAAACACGAGAAGGAGCGCTCGGCGATCCGGATCGCGGCGCTCCGGTCGCCCCGTCGGCTCGAAATTCTTTCCAAGACCCAGTTCAAGCTCGCCCAGCCCGACGCGAAACAGGTCGTTTACCTGAAATGAGTCCTTCGTGAAGACCCGTTTCACCGTGATCATGATTTTCGCGCTCCTCGTAGCGTCGCTCGTCGCGGGTCGCGCCGCCTACATCCAAATCATCGGCGACCACCGGCTCGCCGAGCTCGCGAAACGCCAGTTCCAGTCGAAAGTTCTCGTCCAAGCCCGCCGCGGACTGATCGTCGATCGGAACGGCGAACCCCTCGCGGTGAATAACGAAGTGGCTTCCCTGGCGGCGAATCCGAAGAAGATTCAAAATCGAAAACTCCTCGCGCGACTGCTCGCGAAGGCCCTCGGCGTTCCGGTGATCCAGATCGCCGAGAAA
>JAYVXM010000490.1:0-3980 GCA_043785205.1 Bdellovibrionales bacterium | reverse complement strand
ATCGGGCGCAAGCCGAAATCCGAATTATCGCTTAGACGATTGTATTCCACTTCCAGGAGCCAGAGCCGAACGCTGGCCTGAGCGGACGTGAACGTCAGGCGAGGGAGGAGGTTCGAAATCGTCTCACGCGTATAACCGGCGCCGAGGCTGAAGCGTGACCAGTTCAGCACCACCGCCGGTCCGCCGCCCCAGGTATCCGAGATTTTATTGTACCGAGCCGAAAGTCCGACGCGCACGCTCGGGCCGTGCGCGAATGAATAGAGCTCGACTGCGGTCCCGATGTTCAAATTCGGAAAGGAGCCCCGCTGGGGCTCGACCGCGTCGAAGGTGGTCAGGTACGGGGTGCCCGCGACCCGCTGGTGGAGGTCGTCCCCGTAGAAGGTCGTGTTACTTCCGGTCGAGATCCCCGTCCCGAACTTCTTGAACCCCTTCACAAGGGAAAAGGTAGGGGAGATCGTCCCGTCCGGGGTCCGGAGCTGATTGGCGAGGACTTCGAGACCGTAGGAGGAGGGCTCGGTCGGAAGCGAAGCGGAGCTGAGATTGAAGGCGGAAGCGAACGTCGAATTTGCGCCGGCGGGTCTCGTGGTCGCGCTGCCGTTCTGGCAGATGAGCTTATAGAGATCCTGTTGATGGCTCTGATAATAATCGCAGAGCGAATCGGCGCGCGCCGACGAGAAGGCCGCGAAGAACGCGGACCCGAGGAGAATCGCGCGCATCATTCCGGCGTCCCCACCGTATGTCGCCCGACCTCGACCGTCTCCGAGAAGTCCCCCGCGGTTACGGTGAGCGAACCGTCAGAAAAAATCACGTTCCACGCGTTGTCGCGCGCCAACGTTTCTGCAAGGCGATCGAGAAAGGCAGGGGCAAATGAAAACACTTCGATGCGTTCCGCGTGGTAAACCTTATTCGCCGCGATGTCGGCGATTAGGACGTCCGGATCCTTGTAAGTGTAGACGCGGACGGAGCGGGCCGACTTCGCGGCTCGGTGGAGCTTCTTCGCGCTCGGGTTTCCGATTTCGATCCAGAGCGGAATCGAATTGGGTCCGTCGACGATTTGCAGGGCAGGCGCGTCGGGATCGCTCAGTCCGCCCGACGAAAAATCGAGGCCGTCCCGAAAATTAAGCGCGTACGCGAGCACGCGCGTAAGGAGGTAGTCGGTGGTTTCCGAAGGATGCTGGGCCGCCCGGAAGTCGAGGGGCTCGTAGACGCCGCGCTCGACTTCGGAAAGATCGATTCGGAATCGGTACAAGGTCGACGCGAGCGCCATGGCCGACTACGGACCCGCGCTCGGAATCGGGCTCGGCTCCGGACTCGGAATCGGACACGTCGGATCGACGATTCCGTATCTCGGATTTCGCGTGAACTCGAAGACGAAGTCGATCACGCCGCGCTTCTTTCCGAAGTAATAGTGAATCGGCACTTTCACGGCGAGGGCTTTCGTCTTCCCCGAAAAGATCCGCTCCTCGAGCGCCGGCGGGAGAATCGGCGTCGACGGCTCGACGAGCCCCGCGGGGTAATCCTGGTGGGCCCATCCGGCGCGGATCGCGATCGTGGTGCCCTCACGGTAGACCGGATTTTCGGGGTAGTGGAATTCGTACCGTTCGCCGTTCACGAGCTTCATTCCCGGGAGCTCGTCCTTCGTCGTCGGTACCGTGCCGAGGATTTCGCGGTAGCCCGTTCGTGCCTCGGCGCCTTTTTCGACTGTGTAGGTGATGAACTCCGTCGCGGTCGGGTTCTTCAGCCAAACGCGATCGTAAATTTCGACGCCGTTCGGAACGGTCTTCGGAACGATCGCCCTCGACCAGGCGAGACGATGAAAATTCGTCGGGACGCATTTCGCGAGCGCGGACCCGGGAATGCAAAGCGCCAGGGAAAGGGCGAGGCCGAAGCGTGACATAGTTTTCGGATACCACATTTATCGGTTATCCTCGCGGATAATGAGCCTTCAATGGCATCGTCCCGGTAAGGATTGCGTCGGTTCACCTTGAGAGCGCGACGCGCACGGACTTTACTCCCAGTTCGGGTTTCGGGTTAACCCGCTGCCGGAGAACTGGATGGAGATTCGCGCGGCGGATATTTATCGGACGCCGGAGAAATAGGGAGCACTTCGGCGCCGTCCGAAGGGGTATCTGCTTTTTTCCGCGGCAAATTCACGCGCGATTCGACGAGCGCGAAAAGGGCGAGGAGCTCCGGCGGTTTCGGGAGCCGCGGAATTTCGCGGGGAATGCGATCGAGCATCATACCGGCGGAAAGGACGATGACCGGAATATCCGCGATCGACGGATCCGCTTTCTGAGCGTCGAGGAAGCCGTAACCGTCCAGGACCGGCATCATGACGTCGAGGAGGACGACGTCGGGCTGCTCCGCGCGTGCCCTTTCGAGGCCTTCGAGTCCGTGCCGTGCGATCAATACGCGATAACCCTCGGCGATGAAAATCGCTTCCAGGCTGGTACAGATGTCGGGATCATCATCGACGACGAGAATCGTTTTTTTCAAGGATGGAGTCGCCATGCCTTCACTCATGCCTTTACTAAATGCAACCTCCGAGCCTTCGCTACGGGGCAAGGAGGGCCAACACCGAGCGAATACGGGCGAGCCCGCCCGAACGCAGGTTCGGGGGCCGATCGGAAGTCGCTTCGGCGGGAGATTCTAGTGTTTAGTCCGGGATTTTTTCGACGAAATGGCGCCGGACTGATCCGCGGTCTTCGCGCGATTTCCGCCCGTGCTGGAGTCCCAGTTCGTTTGGATTCCTTCGACGGAATCTCCGGCCTCTTCGTCGGCGCTGAAGCCCTTTTTCATCTTACCGCTCGAATCGGGTTTAGAATTTTTGCCGCGTTCGGTCTGTTGCTGAGCCATTTTTTCCTCCTTGGAGTGAATCGGTTCATCCCTAAAAGATGCAAGCAAGAGACCGGTTAACCCGGGGAATAGAGGAACCGCGTCATTCCATTTCCTCGATCCAGGCGGGATGGCGAACGATGGCTCGGAGCGCTTTTTTTAAAAGGGTTTTCCCGGGTTCCGTCTGGTGCCAGGTCGAGAGGCCGCTCGGGTGTGGGAGACAAAAAATGTCGGCTGTTTCGCCGAGAAAAGTCGCGACGAATTTCTTCCCGACGACGTCGGCGAGCTTCGCGCTCGGCGGATAGCCCCTCGGCCCGAGCACTTGGGAGATCGCCAACTTTCCGACGGGCAAGATAAGTTTCGGACGAAGGAGCGCGGTTTCGAGGGCGAGGTGACGTCGGCAGTTCGCGATTTCCTTAGGATCGGGAATGCGATCGCCGCCGCCCGTCGCTTTCCCGGGAAAACAGCGGGCGACCGCCGCCATGTACACGTGCGCGCGAAAGTGGGCCTCGTCGACTCCGGCCGTTTCCTCGAACCAGCGGAAGAGCGTTTTACCCGCCGTGTGGGCGAAGGGCCGGCCGCGGCCTTCCTCGTGGATCCCCGGCGCTTGGCCGATGAGGAGAACCCGGCTCAGGACGGGCGCGCCGTGCACCGGACGTCCGACCATCGAAGGACAGTCGCGGCAGGCGGCGATTCCCGTTTGGATTTGGGTCAGGTGGGCGATCGTCATGGGATCCCTAGCCTAGCACACCTTTTCGCGCGGCAGAATGCACCGACAGGCCCGGTCTAAATCCTGCATTTTTCGGGGTATGAACCACCGACCTCAGATGACTCGCGAACCGAAGCCTCCATTTAAAGAGCCGAAGCAACGCGGAGAAACGGCGGTTTCTTTTTCCTACTCGTCAGTATCGGAGATGGGCGCCCGGTGAAGGTGGGTGTTTCGCGCGCATCTATGCTAGAGTGCCGGAAGTTCCACCTTCCATTCGCGACCGCAGAAAGACTCCCTATGAATTATATTCGTAAGTCCCCGGCATCGAAGGGCGAGTTCAAGTGTTTCGACTGCCGAGTGGCGGTTCGCTCGAAGGACGGAGCCTGGCACGAGTCGGCTCATTCGCAGGTGTTTCTCTGCAAGCCGTGCGCGCAGT
>JAYVXM010000489.1:0-12599 GCA_043785205.1 Bdellovibrionales bacterium | reverse complement strand
GGATCTATCCCCACGTTCCCTGCCTAAGTCCGGTTCCCGGGCTCGCGGTACATCTCCAAGGCGAGGGGCAAATTTCGCCGTACTTACCCTGGCGGAATTGGTGGACGGAAAATCGCGCGGGAATCGCGAATCTTCTCGGCAAGGAGCTTTGACGATGCTCATCGACGAGTTCTCCGACGAATTCCGGCCTAAACTCGAGAATACGCCGAGATGGGTGCCGTTTCGCTTTATCGCCCAATACCTTCTCGGGCTCGGTAAACCCCTCCGTATCGTCGAAACCGGAACGCTACGTGAGATCGACGATTGGAGCGGTGACGGTCAATCCACGCGTCTTTGGGACTGGATGGTCGATCGGACCGGCGGACGAGGCGACTCGGTTGATATCGAGCCCAGCGCCGTGAAGGTCGCCGCCTCGATTTGTAAGAAGATGAAGATCACTCAAGGCGATTCGATCGAATTTTTGCGAAAGCTGGATTCCCCCGAAGAAATCGATTTTCTTTATCTCGACAGTTACGACTGCGCCGGCCCCCTTTCTCCCTTACACCACGTCGGGGAACTCGCGGCGATCTATGAACGACTAAAGCCGGGATGTTTGATCGCCGTCGACGATTGCCATACGCCCGAATGGGGAAAGCAGATTCTCGTGAAACGTTTTTTCGAACTTGCCCGGATTGCCCCGCTCGGCGAATCCTGGATTACCGTCTGGCAAAAGCCTACCTAACTGCGCCGTATCGATTCGGAGACCCCCATGCTTTTCCGTACCCAGGCATTTACCTACGATCTGACGAAGAAACAGTCCGTCTGGCGGGAGCTCATCGGCGAAACGGGAATTTATCAAGGACCGACCCTCGCCGTCGCCCTAAAGCAGGTCGGAAAGCGCCTCCTCGCGATCGACGTCGGCGCTCATTTCGGAATGAATTCGATGGCGTATTCCGAGCTTTTCGAAAACGTCGTTTCCTTCGAGCCCCAGCCGGCGCTTTATCGTCAGGCCCTCAAGCACTTCCGAATGAACCACGTTTCGAACGTCAAGCTCCATCGCGTGGCGCTCGGAAATCGTAAATCGAAAATGAAGATCTTCATTCCAACGGGAGCGAACGACGGGCAAGCCCGCCTCGTTTCGAGCAGATCGAAGCTACCGACCGTCGAAGTCCGAAGACTCGATTCCTATAGATTCGAGCCCGACTTTCTGAAAATCGACGTCGAAGGCTTCGAAGCGAACGTCCTTCTCGGAGCGAGCGACACTCTGAAACGACACCGGCCCGTCGTCCTTGTCGAAACGAACGACAACGTCGAATGGGAAGCGGAGCGGAAACGCGGTCCTGAACGGGTCGCGAGCCGTTACGGAGACGAAGATGTTTTCGCGCAACTTCGCGCGCTCGATTACCGCGCGTTCATTCCGCGCCCGCAATTAATCGAAATGCGAAACGAGCGCGAGTTCCGTTGCCGGGATTTCGACAGCCTCTTCATCCCCCGCGAACGGAAACCAACCCTTCCAGTCCGGCTCCTCACTTCGAATGAAATTCGAATCGGGATGGCGCCCCCGCTAAAGCGCTAGGACCCGCGCGCGTATTTCACGAGCGTCGGCCAAGCTTCGAGTAACCGCGCGAATTCGACCATCAGACGCTGGACGTTCCGTAATGCACCGGTGACATCCGCTCCCGAGCGCAATTCGAAGGGCACCATCTTTTCCGTGCTCTCGCCGCTTTTACGAAATTCGGCGATGAAACGGGAAAGATCGTCGGCCCAGTAACGGGGCTCGCTCCCATGCCGGACGAGTAAACCCTCGAACCACTCGATCCTACCGTCGATGGATTTTCGCCGCATTTCTTCGAAAAAAGCGCGAAAGTCACTTTCGCCGATATCGACTCGATTCCGAAGGTCTTCGCCGGCGGTGGCGATGGCGTCCTCCGAAGAAAGTTCCGGTCGAAACGGGATCTGAGCGAGGAACACCGAAGCCGTGTCGAGGAAGTTCGACTCCGACATCGTCGACCAGAGATCGCTTCTCGCATGTCCGCGCGATTCGATCGGAAGATGGTCCACCGTGAACGAATGATACGCCACCGCCGCGCCCCGTAACGCGGTTCGGAAGAGTATTCCGAACGCCATATCTTCTCCGCGAAAAACCGGCATGAAAGGCGGGAGGATTTCCCGTCCGTCCATCGCGATCGCCGTCGACTGAAAAACTCCGCCGGGAGTAAGGGTCGTTTCGTCGGTCACGCGGACGATTTGTCGTCCGCGCAGATAAGCCTCATACTCCGATTCGCCGGTCAAAAACCGCGCACGCTCTTCTCCGCCGAGGAAAAGAAGATATCCCGGTTTCGCGTAGCCGCAGTCTCCCGCGATTCCGGTCCATCCGAGTCGTACGGACGCGCCCGAAAGAATCGATGCCTGGAATCCTTCCGAAATAGGTTCGACGAAGAGATTCGATTTCGGGGTTTCACCGACGATATCGCTCACTTTCCGACCGAGAGTCTTGGCGTGCAGCCCGAGGAAGTCCTCGGAGATTTCGGGGTACGCGGCCGTAAGCTCAGAAAAACTACCTTGGACCCATACCCGGGTCGACTCTCCACGCTCGGTGATTCGAATCGCGGTCGAATCGCCTCGCGGTCGACGAATCCGGCATAGCGTATCGTCGTCCACGCTGACGATCATTCGACCCGCCGAAAGCAACGTAAGGGCGTTTCGGTTCGCTCCCGGCGTGTAACCGGTCCGAAAGGGGTCGCCGATCGCGAAATCGATCGTGGAACGGGCCACGCCCGACCGTCGTGCGAGATCGTCCGCCCATTTCGACTTTTCCTCCGCGCCCCAGTAAGAAAAATCGAGCTCCGGGAATCCACGCGCGGTCGTCGCCAACGTCTCGCGGCAACTTCTCCGGGTCGCCGCATCGCGACTATCGTCCACGATGAAACACTCGGGTTTCCGGCCATGTTCGCGGAAGTTCGCGGCGTAACTCTCGAGCACGCGCTTTAACGCCGCCGGACGGTTCGCGGTTACGACTCCGAAAAGATCGAGATCGGGCTTCGGAACTTTTCTCGCCATGGTTTTAGATTATCCGTGGGTCGCTCGTATTTGCACCTTCAAAGACGCAAGACGGGCCAACTCTCGGGCGATGTTTTTTAGGCTCGCGCTCCAATCTCCTTTCGCACGTTCGCGAAACACTTTCACCGAAGGGTACCAAAAGGAGGTGTCCCCTTCGCCTAGCCACGCCGGGTAACTCTGGGCCCGGGTCAGCACCCAGGTGGGGCGCCCGATCGTCGCCGATAGGTGGGGAACGGATGTGCACGTGCTGATCACGAGATCGAGCGAATGGGCGAGCGCGAGCGTATCCTCCCACCCGATCAGCTCGGATTTCCATGATTTCAGGCGCGGATGGGTTTCTTCGGGTAAATCGTCGACATGGAGCGAGTGAAAGTCGGCATCGACCTCGTCGAAGATCCGGCGAAACGAGTCGAAAGGGATCGAGCGGGCGAACGTTCGGTCGTTCGAATCGCCGCCCCTCCAACGGACTCCGACGCGCATTCGACCGCTCCTTGGCCCGAGCCGGGCCTCCCACATCTCCCGAAAGGGCTCGAGAACCTCCAGCTTCGGCAATAATGGTAGATTTTCCCGCCTCGCCTCCATCACGGCCGGAAGCTCGAGGACCGATATCCAATAATCAAAGGCGAAATCGCCCGCCTCATCGAGAGGAATCACCGAGTCCACGCCTGGGATCCTCGAGAAAATCGAAAAGTGCTGGGGCTTCGTCGCCCAAGCGACTTTCGCCCCCCGCTCGGCGAGCGATCGCGCGAATCGCGCGTTCGCGAATTCGTCGCCGACCCCGACGTCCGCGACCACCAGAATCGACTTACCTTCGATCGAAATTCCGGGGGCTAATTTCGGCTTCTCGACCGAGAACATTGGCCCCCGATTCCATCCGAGGCGCTCGCCGTTCTCGATGATCATTTCGAGGCCGCGCCCGAAATTTCCACGCCGGTACTCGTACCACGCAAGATGGTACGTGAGCATGGACCGGGCGACATCGCCCCTCTCGTATCGTTCGAGGGCGCGCTCGAGAAGCTCGCGGGCGCCTTCGAAATTTTCGCGTTCGCATTGGAGCTGGGAGAGCCGGATCGTCGCCGCCGGCCAGCGGGGCGCGATCTCGAGCGCCCGCGAGTAAAACCCGCGCTCGCGCTCCGGGGCGTCGATTTTCTCGAGGATCCGCTCAAAATTCTGGCGCGCGGGAATGAGATCCGGAGTGAGCTTCAACGTTTCAAGCGCGGCTTCCGCCGCGTCGTCGAAGCGGCCGAGGTGGTATAACCCCTTCGCGATTCGATCGGTGAACGCGGGTTCGAAATCGCCCGAGATCTCGCGGTAGGCACGGACCACGGCCGAGGCGGCCCCGAACTCCTGGTGGTGGCAGAGCCATTCGATCGTTTCGGAGATGGACGCTTTCATCGCGACTTAGGTTCGAATGCCGCCGGCATAATTGAAATACCCGGTCGCGACGGAGGCCCAATTCGTATCGGCTCCGATCTGCGTCGGCACCGATACGGTGGTGAGGTTGTTCAAGCCGTTTCCTCCCCCTTGCCCGTCGCCCATCGTCCAGAGCGTTCCCGCTCCCCGAATTCCGAACGCCCGCATGCCGTTTTGAGCACCCGTTACGGCCTGAACCAACGTCCAGTCCGTCGCCGCCCCGACCTGGCTCGGAACGGAACGCGTCGCCAGATCGCCGAGGCCGAGCTGGCCGACCGTGTTATCGCCCCAAGCATAGAGGGCTCCGCCCCGAATCCCGTACGACCAAACGTATCCGGCGAAGACGTTCGTCCAGTCGGTAAACGCGCCGATCACGGTCGGAGACGATCTATTCGTCCCGGAGCCGCCCGGTTTTCCGCCCGTCCCGAGCTGGCCGTTACCGTGGGTTCCCCACGCGTATAACGTTCCGCTCGTCGTGCCCCGAATCCCGAGGGAATGGTTCCCGCCCGCCGCGATCGAGATCCAATCGGTCGCGGTTCCGATCTGCACGAGTGACGACTTCGCGGCTACCGTGCCGTCGCCGAGTTGGCCGAGGTTATTAATTCCGGCGGCGTACAGCGCCCCGGCGCGAACCAAGAGAAGATGCTGAGGGCCGGGAGAGACCATCGTCCCGTCGGTGAACGCTCCGACCTGGGTGGGCGCGGAGCGATTGAGCGCGTCTCCGAGCGCGAGACCGCCGAACGCATTATAACCCCACGTATAGAGCTGGCCGGTCGTCTTGAGCGCCGCGGAAATTCGCGATGCGCCTAATCCGGTCGCGTGCCAGTCGGTCGCGGTTCCGATTTGAACCGGGCTCGAGCGGGGAAGGAGATCGCCGAGCCCGAGCTGCCCGTTGCTATTCGTTCCCCAAGACCAGAGCGTCCCGTCGCTCTTTCGCGCGATGAAATGGTAATCGCCACCGACGATTTTCGTCCAAGTGGTCAACGAACCGACCTGGCCGGGCGAGGATCGCACCGTCGTCGTGTTGCCGACGCCGAGCGTCCCGTTCGCGTTATCACCCCAAGTATAAAGTCCGGCCCCGGTCGCGACCGTCGTCGTTTTTTTCCAGAAGGCGCCGAGATTATAATAAGTCGCGTAAGCGACCTTCGCCTTAAGCACCCCGAACGCCGCGAAGGCTTTCCCGACCTGGGCGAAAAAGCGGCGACGAGAAAATTTTAACCGGGGGCCACGGCTAAGCGACATCTACGAGAGTCTCCTTTTTTCCTTTTCTAAGCCTTTGCTTCTAAAGGCATGAAAATATTCACTATTCTTAATTGTGGCCTTTACTCCTCTCAATTTCAAGAGGATTGGATAAACTTACCGGGACCCTTAAATTCGGTAACCATTTCAACCGGGTCAGGGTTGACTCGTTCTCCTGGCGAGCGCTCTGCGGATTTCCGCCACCGGTTCCTCCCACCGCTGCGGTCTCGCCTGACGAAAGAGGCGAATCGACTCGTACCAGGGCGAACGATCACCCGGAATCGCCCAAAGATAATAGCAATTCATCGGGCACAAAAGCCAGGTCGGCTTCCCCATCGCGGCGGCGAGATGGACGACCGAGGTACAGGAAGAAATCACGAGATCAAGATGGGCGATCGCGGCCGCCGTCTCTTCCCAATTCACGAGCCGCGGTCCGAGGTCGATGACCGGTGATCCGGACGGGAGCTCCTCGGCACCTTCGTCTCGCTGGAGCGAATAAAATTCGGCGCCCTCGTAGGCGGTGAGCGACTCGAGCAAGGCGAACGGGACGGACCGGAGAAGGTCCTGTTCATACAGCGGGTTTCCCTGCCATCTCAAGCCGACCCGAAGTCGGCCGGTGCCGGGAAAACGGCGCCCCCACTCCTTCGTTTTTTCCGGGTCCGCGGATAGGTAGGGCTTTCCGGAGACCGCTTCGATCGGCAGCTCGAGGCTCGCGCAAAGGTCCATGGCCGGAATCCAATAGTCGGCGTTCACGGCGCTCGCCCCAGAAAGGGGCACGCATTGGGCGATTCCGTCGCAACGTTCGAAGAGCGACCCGAGATTGTGCCGGGACGCCCAGATCACTTTCGCCCCGCGATCCTTCAAGAGGCGCGTGAATCGCACCGTGATCATTTCGTCTCCGATTCCCCCTTCGCCTAGGACGAGAACGACCTTTCCTTGAAGATCGGCGCGCGCCGTTAAAATCGGGAAGTTCAGCCCCGCTTCGCTTCCCCAGACCGCGATTTGCCTCCCTTGTCTCAGTTGGGCCATCCCGTCGGCGAATCGGCCGAGGCGAATGAAATGCCATCCGAGGTTAAACTCGATGATCGTCCGATTGACCGTGCCCAGAGCGAGCACGCCACGTAACTCAGATAGGATTTGGAACGCCTCGTTCGTGTGACCAGAGGCGCAAAGGTAAAGCGAAAGATCGATCTTCGCATCGACCCAATCGGGCCGGGTGGCGAGCGCGTTACGAATCGTCGCCACCGCCTCGGTACTCCGACCTACGGCGTGAAAAATTTTCGCGAGGTTGAAACGAGCCCCTTCGGATTCGGGAAGGAGTTCGACGGTGCGGAGCGCGTACCCCAGCGCCTCGGCGGGATACTTCGCCTTGAACAATAACGAGGCGAGAAAATCGTTCCGGATGGTTTCGTCGGGCATCTGGCGAGCGATCGCGTGGGCCATTTCACGCGCGGCCGCCCGCTTTTCGTGGGCGACCAACCAGGCTAGCGTGTCCCCAATCGGGCCCTGAACGTGCTGAAACGCGACACTCCCCTTCATGGCGACTCCCTGAGAAAGCTTAGCGGAGCTTTGACTCGGCAGAAAGGCCAAGTTATCCAACTGGCAATGGGGATGATCGTCGTCTTGCGCCGAAATGGCGCCCACGGGGCTTACGGGCCCGAAATGCGTGCGACTTGCTTAGCCTCGCTCTTCGACGCCCTCGAAAACGCATCCCACGCCCTTCCCGATCTCCGTCCCGTTCTTTATTACGATCGCGCCATCGCGGAGATCGGATCGGATCCCACGACGCGACGACTTCTGGACGGCACCTCATTTCCGTCGAAGCTCATTCCGGAAGGCGGAATTTTTCCGGCCCGCTTCGAAGGACGCTACAGCTCGGTGCTTCATACGGACGACCTCCAATTTTTCTCGCCGGGATCCGTTCTCGAGCTCTCACTGGCTTTTGCGCACGTATCGCGTTCGAGCGATAAAAGTTTCGCCCTGCTATCCGATCAGGGATCCGTCTCCGCTCCCTTCTCCGAATACCTACTCTTCGCGGTGAACGCTAAGAAATGGCGAACGACCCGGACCGCGCTCCGAGGGGCGTGTCTCGCCACGCGGAGTTCTGTTCGCGGGAAACGGGTCGACGACTCGACGCTTTTAGCCACCGTTCCAAAAGTCGTTCCCCTACAGGCGCTCACGGTCGACCTCGGGCCAGGTAGCGAACCACCCGTTACTTCCGAATGGCTGGAGGGATTCGACCAAGCCCGAATCCGTGTCCGCTCTCGAATGACGTCGATGCCGGCGCCTCCCTTTCCGGCGTCGGACCGAGCGATATTCTCCCGCGTCGAGATGAACGATCACTCACGTTTGGCGGCGCTCGACGACGAGGCCTTCTTAGCGAGCCTACGGACCCTGTCCGCGGACGAATGCTATCGTCTCTTCCGGCGAATCGCGCACCTTCGCCTCGGATTGAGGAGCGAGTTCGGTATTTCCATCCGGATCGAGACCGAGACGAACCGCGCCCAATTTCGGCTCGCAAAACCGCTGATGCAAGCGCTAAAGCGCATCGGAAAACATCTCGAGTCGGGGTCCGAGACGCTCGGGCCCGAACTGGCGCGCTCGGGACGCCTCTTTCCTTCCGACGATCTCGTCGCGAGCCCCGGATCGCTCGGACCGTACGGCTTCCTGCGTTCAGCGGAGATTCAAGAGCTCGACCGGGTGATCGATCGTTTCCTCGGGATCGACCTCCGCGCCTTTCGACGGCGCGAACGGGAGAAAAAGCAGGAGAGCGGCGAGACGATTTACCATGGGCTGAATCCCGGATTTATATTCTCCTCCTACGTCGACGTTCAAGCCGCGCTCAGCGCGGTGGATCTTCGCCCCGGAGAATCCGTAATCGATCTCGGATCGGGGATCGGGCGTGTCGGTTTTGTAGTCGGTTTCCTTTACTCCGGCTCCCATTTCGTCGGATACGAGATCGATGCCGACCGAAATGCTCTCGCCGCTTCGGCGGCCGCCCGGCACGGGCTCTCGAACGTCTCTTTCATCGAACAAGACCTCGCGAAATCGACATTCAACGTCCCGCCGGCCGATCTTTATTTCGCATTCGATCCGGTCAGTGAATCGACGTTCGACAAGATACTCCGGGAGCTTCGTAAAAACGCCGTGTTCCGACCCTTTCGACTCGTGCTTATCGAGTCGCGAAGCCTTCTCCTGCGACAATTGCGCGAACAATCCTGGTTGAAAGAGCGCCCACCGGCCGGAATTCCTCCCCGGTTTTTCATTTTCCAAAGCCTGTCGGCGCGAAGGAGCGAAGATGGAGTTTGATCTTTATTTTCGGACCGAGGAGCGCACCGCTACCGTAGTCGGAAACCTCATTCAGTTCGATCTCCCCACCGAAGACCGGAAATCGGAAAGCGAATTGACCCTTCGTTGCCTCGTCTCGTTCTCGGCCGCCGCGGACCATCTGCGGGCCCGCGGGCACTCCGTGCGCATGACGGTGCTCGACGATCTCGAAGATCACTGGCGCGCGGACTTCCTATATAATTTCGTCGAAAGCCAAGCGTTCGAATGTTTCCTCGAGGATTCAGAGCTCGGCGACCGAATCTTGAAAGAGCGCCTTCGCCGGACCGATTCCGCCGACCATCAGTTCTTCCTCAGCTCGGGTTCGGTTCTTTATGATCCCCGATCCCTCGAGCTTTGCGCCGAAGCGTGGCCGAAGGCCAAGACGCTCGGCGCCGTCGCCGTCACTCCCTTAGACCTCGCCGTTCCGGCGGACGGCCTCTGGACGAGAGGGACGCGGATCGCGAATGCGACGTGGAGAACCGCCGAATGGACGGGCCTTCCGTTCCTCGTTCAGGGGAGGGTCTTCGCGGACCTTCAGAAATCGATTAGTTCGAGCACATTTTCCTGGTTTTCCCTTTCTTCACGAAATGTTGCGGAGCGGACTGAACGCCTGTCTCGAAAACGGGTCCTCTCCTCCCCCGACGGCCTCGGGGCCGACCTGGGGGATTCTGGCCGTTCGATCCCACCTTCCAACTGGACGAAATGGTGGAATGAAACTGCGAAGCGGGTCTAAACGGAGGGGGGTCTCTGACAACACTGGGGAATTTCTTTACTTTTTATGAACTATTTTTTTACTATTATAACTAAAGCTAACCCTCCGAAATGCCGATAAGATATGTGACCAGCTACAAGTGTCTTAATGATTTGAAACTCGGAGGAGTCTTATGCGCAGTATGTATGTTAAGAAAATTCTACTTTTTAGCACGATCTTGGCCTTCGGAAGTGTTTTTGCACTTCCGGCCGCGGATGCCCTTCTCGCGACCACCCAGATCCGGTTCATTTTCAATGTCGACCCGTCCAGTAGCGGAATCCGCGACGACGGACGCGGGACTTATATTGACGGTCAGGACGGCGTTACGGTTTATCAAGACCAAGCCTTTCATGCCAATCCAGACGCGAAGCGCGTATCTTCCCCTCGCACCCTCATTTTCGATCTGAGTAGCGCGATCGGTAACGCCCAAAACCTCGGGATCATCACCTCGATCGGCGGCGAAGTTTACGTCGAGGAGGCCGGTCTGCTCGCAATTGGCGAATCCCGTCTCGCGCGCGCGAAATTCGTCCTCGGAATCTCCCAAAACAACGACCACCAGCTCTGGTTCGGACGCGTCGATGGCGACGGCACGAACAAGGTGACGGTTACGCGGCTCAGCCAAACCCAGTGGGTGATTTCCGCTCCGGCCGGAGCGGCCGTCGCGGAGCTCTCTACGGGCACGCGAACGCTCGTGCCGGTAGGACACTATAACGTCCCATTCCAGTTCAATACCCAGCAGAAATTATAAAGGCCGGGTTCAGGACAAACGGTACGGGGAGAGCTAGGCTCTCCCCGTACTTTTTTTTGTTTCGCGAGGCGTTCGCATCTATCCTAGCCAGGTGAAGAAAGAGTTCCGAACCCGCTTTCGACCGATGTCCCGCACAGAATGGACCGAGATTCTCGTGCCCGGTTATACGTCCGACGAAATTCAGGTAAGCCTCGGCGCTGGCGGTTCGCTCCAGGAGGCCGAGGAGTTCGCGGAGCGGGGCCTGAACGCGTGCTGCCCTAAGGGATTCGATACTCCCCTTCATCATTTCCTGACGCTCGTGGAGATCGCGACCGATTCGCCCGTCGGAACTCTCTGGTTTTTCGTGCCTCTCGAGGGACCGAATCCATCCGCCTTCGTTTACGATCTTCGGATTTTAGAAAGCCATCGCGGAAAAGGCTTCGGGAAAGAGCTGATGGCATTGCTCGAAGACGAAGTTAGACGAGCCGGCGCGCGGTCTATCGGAATGAACGTGCGGGGCAATAATCGGGTCGCACGGGCCCTTTACGATCGGGCCGGATACGAGCCCGAGAACATCTTCCTCGTCAAGAAGGTATAAGCTTCAACACGGAAAGGGGCCAGTTCTAGGCCGCGACTTTTTTCGAACGACCCGGGCTCAACGCTTGGACAAATTCTTCGAAGTCACGCGACGACTCGAGGATCGACCGGGTTTCCCGGACGAGACAACGATCTTCTTCGTTCGTCTCCTTCCCGCACGCGGTTGCCGCGTAATAAACGTGACTAGGCAGCTCATACTGAAAGAAAAATAAAGCGTTCGGGATCGCGCGGATCTCGTTTAAAGCGTCGTCGGCGTCGATTTTTTCCGATCGATCGTGGGCGCTGAGGACCCGCCAAAAGAGCAGATGGGCTTCGAACATGCCGAGCGCGGCGGTTACCCACGCTCGGTACGGGTCTTCCGCGCTTTCGCGAAACTTCGCTAGGAGTTCAGCGACGGGATCGGGTCGTCCGTCAAGTAAGTAAAGTGCGTTCGTTTTATAAATCCCGAGAAGGGTGTCGAAAAGTCCGCCACTCAACCCGAGACGAATCGATTGAAGGAAGAAGTAAATATCGGTCGTGGACGCCATGGCTTCGCCAAGCAGCAAGAACATCGGGCGTCCCGCAACCTCGGTGCCAAACCGGTCTGCGAGGAGTTGGTGGATCGCGTGGTGATAGATCTGATTACAGCCCACGGGGGCAAGCGGAGCGTCAGCCCCTTGACCCATGCCGGGATTAGAAAGGATCACCATGTCCTTCGGTCGCCAGTAGATTCGGTCGATCCGAAAAGAAAACGCCTCTCCGGCCCAACTCCGTCGGATCAGCTTCACTTTCGAGCGAACCAGGTAATCGGCCAGAAGGCGGAATTCGGGGAGTTCGCCCACCCAGATCTTCTCAATATCGTCGTTCGTCAGATTTTTACCGTTTTTCACGCGTCGGTCCTCACCCCTGAATGAATCGGATTCTGCAGAGGATCTCTAAACGAAAAAAACGCCGAAGCCCGGAGGCTTCGGCGTTCACAACCACTCTCGAACCGAGAGGAGTATGTTTTTAATTTAGTAGCAGCAGGAGCCTGGAGGGCAGCAGTTATTCACGTTCGTACCGGACGTTCCGTACTGGTTCGTGTTGCCGCAACCGCCGTTCGCTTCTGGGCGAATCTTCTTAGCGACTTCTTCAAGCGCCGCGTCGAGATCCAGGACAATCTTTTTAGCCTTCTTCACTTTTCCGCTTACGTTCTTCTTCATCGTGATTTCCTTCCTTATAGAGCCTGTCGGAATTGATAGGCTTATTAAGTTAACTAAATATTATATTAATAATTTTTATTTACAAGTGTTTTTATCAACTATTCGATATTATCTTAACTATTTGATTTTAAAAATGAAAACGCCGAAGCCCAGCGGCTCCGGCGTTTACAACTACTCTCAAATCGAGAGAGGTTTATTGAGGTCTTAGTAGCAACAGGAGCCCGGAGGGCAGCAGTTGTTCACGTTCGTTCCGGAGGTGCCGTATTGGTTCGTGTTCCCGCAACCACCGCTCGCTTCCGGACGAATCTTCTTAGCGACTTCTTCA
>JAYVXM010000488.1:0-4004 GCA_043785205.1 Bdellovibrionales bacterium | reverse complement strand
TCGCGCGCGGACCCGCGACGTGCACGACCGCGCCGGCGACGAGCAGGAACGGCGGGGTGTCGCCGATCGGCGAGGCGTTCGCCACGTTTCCGATGAGTGTGGCGGAATTTTTGATCTGGGGGGAGGCGAAAAGGTCGAGGAAGCGCGCGAATTCGGGAACCGCCGACTTGAGCGAGTCCCGGAGCTCGGTCAGGGTCACGCGCGCGCCGACCTTCATCCGGGTCTTCGTGCGCGTGATGAGGTAAAGTTCGTCCACGAGGTGGAGGCTGAGGATGGCCGGGAGTTTCAGTTTTCCCTTGTTCACGGCGACTCCGAGATCGGTCGCGGCGCCCAGGAGCCGGAGTTTCGGGTTTTTCGCGAGCGCGCGAGCGGCGTCGCCGATCCGGCGAGGCGCGTAGACCGAGAAGGCTTCGGTTTCGATGCGAAGCGGAGTCGCGCGGATTTTCTTCAGGTCCGCGGCCTGGGCTTTCGAGTGGAAGCGCTCGCCCACCGACTCGCACACGCCGAGGTCGATCGCGGTCGTGGCGTCGATGATCGGCTGGTAACCGGTGCACCGGCAAAGATTCCCGGTGAGCGCGTTTTTCGCCTCGCGGGCCGAGCAGGATCCCCCGCGCGCGCCGGCGCGAAGCTTCTTCTCGACGAGGCCAGTGATCGCCACCACGAAACCGGGCGTGCAGAAACCGCATTGGCTTCCGTGCGAGGCGACCATCGCGGACTGGACCGGACTAAGCTGGCCGTCGCGGGCGAGCGCGTCGACGGTGATGAGGCTCGTTCCGTCGCATTGGGCGACCGTGATGATGCAGGAATTGATCGGCAGGAATCGCGGTCCTTTCGCGGTGGCGGACGCGGGGCCGGGGACGTGCCGGAGAACGGAACAGGCGCCGCAATCGCCCTCGGCGCAGACGACCTTCGTCCCGGTGAGGCCGCGTTCATAACGGAGATAGTCGGAAAGCATCGCGCCCGACCACTCGGACGGTACGACGAGACGTTTCCCATTGAGATAGAGCACGACGGAATCACGCATGACTACCCGCGAGATTCCCCAATCCTCTCCCCGGCGTCAAGGGCCGGTGGACGAAAGGCTCGATTTTCGCCCCCGATCTCGGCCATCATGGAGGGATGGTACTCTCGGCCGAACAGGAACGCGAACTCGCCCGACTCGAGCGTCTCGCCCAATGGCTCGACGCTCGCTACGAAACGCCGATCGGGGTTCGCGTCGGATGGGACGGAATCCTCGGACTCGTGCCGGTGGTCGGGGATTTCGTGACCACGCTCATCTCCGGTTACCTCATCGCGCGGGCCGCGATGCTCGGCGCCTCGACCCCGGTCCTCCTTCGAATGGCCTGGAACGTCGTCGTCGATGACGGGATCGCGCGCGTTCCGTTCGTCGGATGGATCGGCGATTTCCTTTGGAAATCCAACTTGATGAACACAAAACTCCTTCGCGCGCACCTCACGGATCCTGAACGAACGCATCGAAAGTCGACTTGGGTGGTCGCCACCGTCGTGGCGGTGGTCGTTCTCGGAGCGTTGACGTTCGCGCTCCTCATCGGAATCGCGGCGTGGATTTCGGGCGCCGCGTTCTATCGCTGGGCAGTCCGTTCCTGATCTACGACCGTGATCCGCGGAAGCTGGACGCTGAACCGCGTGCCTTCTCCGTCGGAGTAATCGAGCGTGACCGAACCGCCGTGCGCCTCGGCGATTCCGCGCACGAGGGCGAGCCCGAGACCCCAGCCGCGTTGATGGCCGATCTGCGCGGATTTCGTTCGGTGGTAGGGTTGAAAGAGACCGGGTTGTTCTTCGCGCGGAATCGGATTTCCATGATTGTGGACGCTGATATTGACCTTATCCTCGTCGAGCGTCAGGAGGGAGACGAGGACCGGCGTTCCGGGTTTTCCATATTTGGCGGCGTTACCGCAAAGGTTTTCGAAAATGCGTTTCAAGCTCGAACGGCACCATCGCCCCCGAATCTGGGCCGGCGCCTCGAGGCGAAAGCGATCGCCGTGAATGACGCCGAGGCCGTCGATGCAGGACTGGGCGATGTCGTTCAGGCAATGGTTGCCGATGCGTAACGGGAAGCTCGAACCCGCCTTCAGTCGATTCGCGTCGAGAAGATCGCGTACCATCCGGTCCGCGCGCGCGAGGTTGCCGCAAATCCGATTCGCGAGGGTGACTACGGGTTTCAAGTCCGGATGATCGCGCGCGATCATTTGGGCGTTCAGTTTCGCCGCCGCGAGGGGATTTCGAAGGTCGTGGGTGAGCGTCGTTACGAATCGCTCCCGGATCTCGCGCTCGCATTGAAGCTCGGACACGCTTTCGCGAAGCGCGCTTTCGGCCAATTTCAGTTCCGTGACGTCGTGATAGTGAATCGCGATGACCGCCGGATGGCCGTAGGCCTGGGGCAAGCGGCGTGAGTCGATGACGAGCGGAGTTTTGACTCCGGGCGCGTTCCAAACGAGCTGGAGCCCGTAAAGGTCTTCTCCGCGCGCCGCCCGAAAGCGGGGCCATTCTTGCTGGGTGAGACGGCGTCCCGAAAGGTCGGAGAAGTAGCAGTCAGATTCCGAAACTTCCTTCGAGTCGGTCGGGTAGGAATTCAACTGACGTTTTCCGGCGGCATTGATGAGCAAGATATCGGCGGTTCCCGGCTGAACGAGAATCGTCGGGATTGGAATCAGATCGAGCACGAATTCGAGCCACTTCCCTTGGTTCTCGGCCGAGGTGCGTCCATTGACCACGGCGGTGACGTCCAGAGTCGAAATGATTACTCCTTCGACCTCTCCTCTCTCTCCGCGAAAAGGCCAGCACGAGCAGTTCAGGAAACGTTCACCGATTTTTAATTCATTTTCCTGCCTCGAAACTCCATCGCGATACACGCGATCGAGAATGGGAACAAAGTGAGATGCGAGTTCCGGAAACGCGTCGGCGAAATATTTTCCGACGTGAATACGCTCTACGTTCTGCTGAACTTGCGCGCGATTCGAAAAGACGATCGCGTGCGAAGGACCCCGCAAAACGGTGAGCGGCAGAGGAACATTCATCAAAACTTCGAAGAGTTGTTGATGGGCGAACGGCGTCGATTCGGAAACCTGGGACAGTTGCATTCCTATTTTATAAATCGTTCCGGCATTCGTGCCTACCTTCTCGGAGTTATGTTTTACGCAATGACGAGAGCCACGTCACCGAACTCGTGTGAACACATTTCTAAAGCATTCGCAAAATTCGTGGCTTCTTCGAGCCGTGATTTCGAAGTGAACGAGCGTAAGAGTTCGAAGTGGGATTCACCTGGCGAATGCAAACCGCTGAGAATGCCGTCGACGATGCGCCGTGAGTAGTCGCCGTCGATTCTTAGCGGAGTCTCACCACGCCCCGCGCGTAAGCCGGATTCTGATTGGGCACTCCCTTCGAGCGCGCGCATGACCGAGGTGCCGACGGCGATCACGCGCGAACCGCGCGCTTTCGCGGCTTGGATGGCACTAACCGTTTTCTCGGGGATTTCATAGTGTTCCGGAAACGGTAGGAGCGAATCGAGTATGGGGTCGCCGGTCGAGGAAAGTCCGGTAGAATGAGTGAGCGTGTGTACGTGTCCGCCACGGGATTTGATTTCACGGATGAGCGTCCAAGTGAGCGGAAACCCCGCCGAAGGCATTTCGGAGGCCCACGGGCGTCCCGCGTACGCGGTTTGGACGGACCAAAGCTCGAGCGGCTCCTCGAGATATGAATATTGAATCGGAGTTCCGAATCGATAGATGAATTCCCAAATTTCGAAATCGTTCCGCGCGAAATCGCAAGTAATGAGTCGGGAAGTTCGCGGTGAGATTTCGCTGACTCGTATGCGATCCTCACCGAAAAATATTTCATCGCCGGGGCGCAAGGGCGGCGGTCGAGGTCGTTCCTCGGTTTTCGTCCGCCAATCGCCCGCGCCGAACGTGATCGCGGACCACGGGCCCGATTCGGCTCGGCGTAAAAGGCGAAGCTCGATCGGTTCGCCCCTTGCGGTCGTACCC
>JAYVXM010000487.1:0-4022 GCA_043785205.1 Bdellovibrionales bacterium | reverse complement strand
TACATGTTCGTCACCGGTCCCGACGTGATCAAGACCGTCACCCACGAAGACGTGACCAAGGAAGCCCTCGGCGGGGCGGAAACCCACGCCGAAAAAAGCGGGGTGACCCATTTCGTCCGTCCTTCCGAAACGGAATGCCTGAAATCGGTACGGGAGCTTCTCGCCTACCTTCCGTCGAACAACCTCGATTCGCCGCCACGCTCCGACTCGAAGGATCCGATCGACCGTCCCTGTCTCGAAATCGCCAAGGTGATTCCGGATAGTCCGAACAAACCCTACGATATGCTCGGCATTATCCGGGACGTCGTCGACGATGGAGCTTTTTTCGAGGCCCACGCGGGCTACGCGAAAAATCTGGTCGTCGGATTCGCGCGGATCGGCGGAAAGTCGGTCGGGATCGTCGGAAACCAACCGAATCACCTCGCCGGCTGCCTCGACATCGACGCCTCCCTAAAGGGCGCGCGATTCGTCCGCTTTTGCGATTCGTTCAACATTCCGCTCATCACGTTCGTCGACGTCCCGGGGTTCCTCCCGGGCACCCAGCAAGAATACGGCGGGATCATCAAGCACGGCGCGAAGCTTCTTTATGCGTTCGCCGAGGCGACGGTGCCGAAACTGACCGTGATCACGCGAAAGGCCTACGGCGGCGCGTACGATGTGATGGCTTCGAAGCACATCCGGGCCGATTTCAATTTCGCATATCCCACGGCCGAAATTGCCGTGATGGGGCCGGAGGGCGCGATCAATATCCTTTACCGGAAGGAAATCGCGGCCGCTGAAAAGTCGGGCAAACTTGCCGAGGAGCGGGCGCGGCTCGCGGATCTCTATCGGAAGACCTTCGCCAATCCCTACAAGGCGGCCGAGCTCGGCTATATCGACGAAGTCATCGCGCCCGAGGAAACTCGCCGGCGCTTGATCACGAGCCTTCGCACCCTCGAAGGTAAGCGCGAACGCGGCCCCGCTCGGAAGCACGGGAACATTCCGCTGTGAGTACGGACTCTAAAAAGGCAAAACGGGGACCCGTCCTGATCGCCAATCGCGGAGAGATCGCGATTCGGATCGCCCGGACCGCGAAGGCGCTCGGTTTTCCGACCGTCGCGGTCTTTTCCGAGGCGGATCGATTCGGCGAACATACGCGGTATTGCGACCAGGCTTACTTCATCGGCGGCGCGGCCCCGAAAGACTCGTATCTGAACGTCGAGCGGGTCCTCGAGGCGGCGAAGAAAGCGGGGGCGAAATACGTCCATCCCGGTTACGGATTTCTTTCGGAACGTCCGCACTTCGTCGAAGCTTGCGAAAAGGCCGGACTCATCTTCGTCGGCCCCTCCGCCGAGAGCATGCGGCTCATGGGCGATAAGATCACCGCGCGGAGGACGATCGACGATTTAAAGCTCCCGCGAGTTCCCGGTTCGCCCGGCGCGGTGAAGGACGCCACGGAAGCCGCGCGTTTCGCGAAGGACATCGGTTACCCGATTCTCCTCAAGGCGGCCGCCGGCGGCGGCGGGAAGGGCATGCGGCGGGTCGATTCCGAGAAGGAAATGATTTCGGCGTTCGAAGGTGCTTCCCGCGAGTCCCTCGCCGCTTTCGGCGACGGCGCGATGTACGTCGAAAAGCTCATCCTCGAACCTCACCACGTCGAGATTCAGATTTTCGGAGACGGCCGGGGGGGCGCGATCCACCTCGGCGAGCGCGAATGCTCGATTCAACGCCGCCACCAAAAGGTTTGGGAAGAAACCCCGGCGCCGATCCTGAACCGGCATCCGGCGACGCGGGAACGGATGTTCGATACCGCGTTGAAAATTACGTCCCATGTGAAGTACGCCGGCGCGGGCACGCTCGAATTCATCGTCGACGGGAAAGGGAACTTTTACTTCCTCGAGATGAACACCCGGCTTCAGGTCGAACATCCGGTGACGGAATGGGTGACCGGAGTCGATCTCGTCGGGATGCAGCTCGAACTCGCGACCGGCGAGCTCGTCGACCAAGGGCGTAAGCTCGAAACGCCTTCCCGAAGCGGCTCGTCGATCGAGGTCCGCCTTTACGCCGAGGATCCGCATACCTTCCTTCCGGCCCCGGGTCCCGTCGGTCGCATCCATTTTCCGACCGGACCCTTCGTCCGGGTCGACACCGCCATCACCGAAGCCGGCGAAGTCTCGATGCACTACGATCCGATGATCGCGAAGATTTCCGTTTGGGGGCGTACGCGCGAGGAAGCGATCGGGCGCCTTCGAGTCGCCCTCGACGAAACGCGGGTCGAACCTCCGAAACGGCGCGACGGATCGAAGCGCGGCTCGCTCCGGACGAACCTCGAGTTTCTCCAAAAGCTTTCGCGAAACGCCGACGTCCTCGGCGGAGATACGACGACGGATCTGATCGCGCGAAATCCCGAGCTCACGAAAGCGCTGACTCCCGAAGAGGCCGAAAAATCGATGTCGGACGAGGAAGTCGTGGCGCTTTCGCTCCACCAACTCCTCGCCGAAAGCGCGGTCGCGGGCGGGAATCGGGCGAGTGACGTCGCCGAATCGAACTCGGCCTGGACGCTGATCGCCCGCCGCGAAGGGGTGCGGACATGAGCGCGCTCTCCGGCGGAGTCGGCCAGCGGAAGATCGTGTGGAAGCGGGTACCCGCGGGCTCCGAGGGAATCGGCGAGGTCGAGGTGAACGGGAAGAGTTATTCCGTGGCTTGGCGTCGGGACGCCGACGGACTCTGGGTTGAGTTTCCGCACGGGACGTACGGCTACGATTTTTACGGCGAGAACGACGAAGCTTCGGGGGGGCTCGTATACCGGGTGAGCGGCCGCGGCTCGGATCGGGTCTCGTCCGGAGTCCGCGTGCGCGGCGAAGGGGAGAGCGCAGCGGCGTCCGCCGTAGCGGGCAAGAAAAAGGCGACGCGAGTTCGCGCGCAAATGCCTGGAAAAATCGTGCGGGTCCTCGTTAAGGTCGGCGACGCGGTCGTAAAAGACCAATCACTACTCGTGATGGAGGCGATGAAGATGGAAAACGAAATCCGCGCGCTCGGCCCGGGTAAAGTCGAAATCGTGAAGGTCATCGAAGGCCAAGCGGTCGAGAGCGGCGCCGATCTGATCGTGATTGGATAGCGGAATGAAAAGGAATCCCGCGGAAAGAGTTCTGTCGACCCGCTCGAATATCACCGTGAAGGAGACGTACTGGTCGACGGACCTTCCGGCGGCTTTCGCCGGTAATGGCGCGGAGATGAAGTTTCTCGGAGCGCCGGGCGAGTACCCTTATACGCGCGGAGTTCAGCGCGACATGTATCGTGGCCGCCTCTGGACGATGCGGCAATACGCGGGCTTCGGAACCGCCGAGGAGTCGAACCGCCGCTATCACTATCTCCTTTCCCAAGGCGTAATGGGGCTTTCCGTCGCGTTCGACTTGCCGACTCAGCTCGGATTCGATCCGGATCATCCGCGCGCGAAGGGTGAAGTCGGAAAGGTCGGCGTTTCCATCGCCACCCTCGAGGACATGCGGACCCTCTTTAAAGGAATCGACCTCGCGAAAGTCTCTACCTCGATGACGATCAACGCGACGGCCTCGATCCTGCTCGCGTTTTACGCGCGTGTGGCTGAAGAAGGCGGCGCGGCGCTCCCCGAACTTCGGGGCACGGTCCAGAACGATGTCCTGAAAGAGTATATCGCGCGGGGAAACTACATCTATCCGGCGACCGGCGCCCTCCGCGTGACGACGGACATGTTCGAATGGTGCGCGAAAAATATGCCGAAATGGAATCCGATTTCGATTTCCGGCTACCACATCCGGGAGGCAGGCGCCACTGCCGCGCAGGAGCTCGCATTCACGCTCGCCGACGGCTTCACCTACGTCGAGCGCGGAGTCGCGCGCGGGCTCGCGGTGGATGACTTCGCGCCGCGGCTCTCCTTCTTCTGGGACATCCACAACGACTTCTTCGAGGAGATCGCGAAGCTCCGTGCCGCGCGCCGCATCTGGGCGCGCCACATGCGGGACCGGTTCGGCGCCAAGGACCCGCGCTCGTGGGCGATGCGATTC
>JAYVXM010000486.1:0-4036 GCA_043785205.1 Bdellovibrionales bacterium | reverse complement strand
CGAGATCGCTCAGAGTTCGTTCGCCAAGATGACGACCGAGGTGCCGGAATTCCTCCGCGCGCTCGCCGACGTCCGGAAGGCTGGCCGGGAAGCGTACTACGTCGTCGGAAATCACGACATCGCGCTCGAGCACTTCCTCGACGACTGGGGTATGATGAAGGCCTCGCCGTTCCTGAACGTCGCCTCCGGCGATCGCCGGATCCGGATCGAGCACGGGCACCTCTACGATCCCTTCTTCGTGAAGCATCCCCACCTCTACGAATTCCTCACCCGACTCGGCGGGATTCCCCTGAAGTTCTTTCCGAAAAGCTACCGCCTCTGGATCCGTTTCGAGCGCTGGAAATCCGGCCGCCGGGCGAAACGGACCGGAATCACCGGCGAACCGCGCGCGTTCGCGATCGCCGCCGCCGAAATCGCTCGTCGCGGATTCGATGCGGTGGTGTTCGGACACACCCACCACGCCGGTCTCGTCGACCTCGAGGAAGGCGCCCGGTATCTGAACCCCGGGTCCTGGCTCCTGACTCCCCATTACGTCGAGATCGTCGACGGTGAAGTCAGCTTGAAAACCTGGAGTCTATCGCGGAAAATTTCGCAATGAACTCCCACCGGTCCTTGGATTGGGAAAAGCTGGTCGAATACGCCTCCGAACAAGCCCGGACCGAGCCGGGCTTCGAACGCCTCGAAGCGCTCTTCGACTCCGAAAACTGGGCGAGTTCGCCCGCCGCCGCCCAGATGCTCCAAGCCGAGACCCAGGAGGCGATCGGCCTCCTCGATCGCGAGTCCCTCTGGGGACCGCTGACCGATCTCGCCTCCCCGACCGAGCTCCTCGAATCGCTGGCGAAGGGATCCGTCCTCGCGCCGGCCCAGCTCGGGCACCTCCGTCGATGGCTCTATGCCATCGACGCGTGGGTCGGAACGTCGAAGGATACGATCCCGGGCGAACTCTTCCGCAAAGCCGTCACCGCGATGAGTTTTCTGATCGACCCACGCGAGCCGATCAAGACCCTCGACCGGATCCTCACACCGGACGGCGCCGAGCTCGCCGAAAACGCGAGCACGAAGCTCGCGGCGATCCATCAGGAAATCCGGGAGCTGAAACGCCAGATCACTTCCCAGATGGAACGGATCGTCCAGAAATACACCGCGAGCGGCGCTCTCCAGGATAGCGTGAGCGACGTCCACGACGGCCGCTACGTGATCCCCGTGAAGGTGAATGAGCAGCGCGGGGTAGACGGAATCATCTTCGGCACCTCGGCGACCCGGCAGACCGTCTTCATCGAACCCGCGGAAATCTCGCCGATGAATAATCGACTCCGCACGAAACAGAATGAACTTGCCCAAGAAGCGTGGGAAATTCTTGACCGCGTCTCGCGCTCGCTCCGACCGCTCTCGGAACGGATCGAGGGCGCGGTCGAGATCATCGCCGCCTGGGACGCGACGGCCGCGAAGGCCCGCCTCGCGAAAATCTACGAGGGAAAAACGCTTCTCGTCGGCGAGGGCGCCCACTTCATTCTCCGGAAGAGCGCAAATCCCCTCCTCTGGTGGTCGCTGCCCGCGGACCGGATCGCCCGGAACGACATCGAATGGGGCGAACCGGTGAAGACTTTACTCCTCACCGGCCCGAATACCGGCGGAAAGACCGTGTTGCTCAAGACGCTCGGCCTCGCCGGCATCTGCGCCCGCACCGGTTTCGCCTTTCCCGGCGATGAGGAGCAACTCGTTCCTTACTTCGACCGTTTCTTCGTCGACGTCGGCGATTCCCAGTCGATCGAGAGCCACCTCTCGAGCTTTTCCGGGCATATCGAGCGCTTCAAGAACATCCTGAACCGGGTGACGTCCCAATCGCTCGTCCTCCTCGACGAACTGAACAGCGCGACCGACCCGACGGAAGGCGCCGCGCTCGGGCGCGCGTTCCTCGAAACCGTCATGGCGCGCGGAGCGCTCATCGTCGGCACGACCCACGATCCTCAGCTGAAGGCGCTCGCGCTCGACGACGGCCGCATCCTGAACGCGAGCATGGCGTTCGACGAAAGGTCGAAATCGCCGAGCTATATCCTCATCTTCGGCGTGCCGGGTCGCTCGCGCGCGCTCGAAACCGCCGAGCGTCTCGGGATGCCGGCCGAGGTCATCGCGCTCGCGCGGAGCTACCTCACCTCCGAGCACAACCAGTTCGAGAACATGCTCGCGCGCCTTGAGCGCGACGCGAACGAACTCGAATCAGCGCGGAAGGACGCGAATCGACTCCGGGACGACGCCGAGCGATTGAAGCGCGAATGGACGGAGCGAACCGAGCGAAACGTGAACGAACTCCTCGAAAGGACGCGGGGGAAACTCCGGCACATCCTCGACTCCGCCCAGGACGATGTCCGGGCGCGGGTGAAAAAACTCGAGGAGGCGCGCTCCCGGAAAGAAGTCGATCAGACGCGAGGCACGCTGAACGAGGCGTACACCGACGCGGCCGAGCGAATCGAGTCGGCGCTTCGCGAGGAGGCGCCGGATATCGCCGCCACGCTCGCCGCCGCGAAACCCGAGCGCTCGAGCGCGAGGGAATTCCGGGCCGGGGAAACCGTGCGCGTTCCGAAATTCAAGAATCTCGCCCAGGTCCTCGACGTGAACGGCCCTAAGGTCCGCATCCAGATGGGAGCGCTCCAGATGACCGTCACGATCGACGATATCGAGAAGGCGAACGAGATGGAAACGAAGGCCGCGGGCGCGACGAAACCCAAGGCGGGTGCGAAGCGGACGCTCATCGATCGCCCGGACGCGCCCGAAGAACGGATCGACCTTCGCGGGAAGCGCTTCGACGATGCGATGTCGGAGCTCGAAGCCTACTTGGACGTCGCCTATCGGTCCGGCGCCCGCGGGATGGTGACGATCGTGCACGGCGTGGGCACCGGCGCGATTCGCGAAGGCACGCGCGCGCTTTTGAAGCGACTCCCGTACATCAAGGATTATCGGGACGGCGGCGCGGGCGGCGGCGGGGCGGGCGCGACGCTCGTAGAGTTCGAGGAATCCTGACCGGTGACTTCGACCAGAACAGTTCAAGCCCTACGGCCCGGCGGAGGACAGCTCGCTTGCAACGGTCGGGCGGAGCCCTCCCATCCGCGAACGAGCCTAATTACGACTAGAAACTAATCGAGTAGACGACGCTGGCCTTGCCCTTTTGGGCGGAGTTCACGACGGCGGAGACGTTCGGCACGAGTTCCTTCGAAAGGAGCGCGCAACCATTGTCTTCGGCGCAAACTTCGCCCGCGTGATTATAAGCGAGCGTCCCGGTGATTCCGGTCGCCGCGATTGGCATTGAGAGCTGGCCGACGTGATCCTTCACGACGACGCGGGTTTCTACGCGCGTAGCGAAGATGTGGAACGCCATTGAACGGCCCGTGTAGAGCGACGCCGCGAGAACGGCCGCCGCGATCGGCTCCTTCGGAAGGTTCGAGTTCTGGGCGTTCCGAGCGATCTTATCCCCCTCGAGCTTGAGCCGGATCTTCGACATCGTATCGAACGCGCGTTTTGCGTAGTCCTTCATGATGCCGAACTGGGTCTTCTCCTCGACCGGCATGACGAGGCCGGCGTTCGCGCGCGCCTCTTCGGCGTCGAAATGATTCTGATATTCTTCGCGCATCGCCCGGGAGGCGTTCGGATCGAAAACTTCGTCGTTGATCGTGCGCTGGGAGTTCACCCCGGTGTGGACGAGGTAGGACTGGTTCGCGTGGGCGCCATTCTTCGCCCAATTCGGGCAGAGAGCAGTATTGATCGCCGGATCCGTGCGGGTGGGCGAGGAGGCCGACGCCGATACGGCCATCCCTAAGGACGAGAGCGCGACGACGCCGGCGAATAGCATCGCGTGAAATCGATAGTGGCGGAACGAATGGAGCGAATTCACCCTGAAAGACCCCCGTCTTCTTAAGGAGCAACGGTTATGCCACCCTACCCCTCGCCACCCTCCAATGAAATCAATAGGTTAGCGTGTAATCCGGGGCATTCCGCTCGGGAGATCGTGGAAAAGTTACACGGCCTCACCTGAAGTTGACGC
>JAYVXM010000485.1:0-4040 GCA_043785205.1 Bdellovibrionales bacterium | reverse complement strand
GGGACTTCACGCCGACGCCGATCTTCAATTCCACGCCGCGCTTCTCGAGACCCTTCTTCACAACCGCTGAAAGTTCCGGGTCGACGCCCCCGAGAAGGCCCGGGCCGGCCTCGACGACGGTCACTTTCGTACCGACCTTCGCGTAGAACGTTCCGAGCTCGAGACCGATGTAGCCGCCGCCGATGCAGAGCATCGTCGCCGGCAACGTCTTCTGATCGAGCGCGCTCGTCGAGTCGAGCACGACGTCGTGGTCGATCTCGAACCCCGGTAGGCGGGTCGGGCGGGAGCCCGTCGCGACGACGCAGGTATTGAACGTGAGCGTGTCCGTTCCGGACTTCGTCTTGATCTCCATCGTCTTCGGGCCGGTAAATTTCGCGTCGCCCGCGATTACTTCGCAGCCGTTCGCTTTGAGTAGCCCGCCGACGCCGCCGGTGAGTTTCTTAACGACGGTCTCTTTCCAGGCGACGAGTTTCTTCATATCGAGCGTGGCGCCCTTCACGGAAATTCCCATCTCTTCCGCATGATGAAGCTTCTCGAAGAGCGTTCCCGCGTAGATGAGGGCCTTCGACGGAATGCAGCCCCGATTCAGGCAGACGCCGCCGAGTTCGTCGCGGTCGATGACCGTGACTTTCTTTCCGAGTTGGGCGAGGCGAATCGCGCAAACGTAGCCCGCCGGTCCGGCGCCAAGTACGACAACATCAGCAGATTTCTGGGCCATGAAGCGGGAACCTTTCGAAAACGAAAATTAGAGGGAATCCATGATCAGAAGCGCGGGATTCTCGATGTAGGAGATGAAGAGCTTCGTGAATTCGGCGCCGATCGCGCCGTCGACGATTCGGTGATCGAGCGAAAGCGAGAACAGCGTCCAGTCGCGGATAACGATCTCTTCCTTGCCGTTGATCTTCTTTACGACCGGCTTGCGGTCGATCTTATTGAACCCGAGGATCGCGACCTCCGGATAGTTGATGATCGGAGTGGCGAAGAGGCCGCCGATCGTGCCGGCGTTTGTGAGCGTGATCGTGCCGCCGTGATTATCCTCGTTCGTGAGCTTCTTCGTGCGGGCCCGAAGGGCGAGCCCTTCGATGTCCGCCGCGAGCTCGAGGATCGTCTTGTTCGCGACGTCCTTCACGACCGGGGCCATCAGCCCGTCGTCGGTCTGCACGGAGAGCGCGATGTTGTAATAGTTCTTCTGGATGATCACGCCGTTCGCTTCGTCGAGTTCCGAGTTCAGGATCGGATACTTTTTCAAAGCCGCGACCATCGCCTTCATGATGAACGGAAGGTAGGTCACCTTCACGCCGTGGGCCGCGCCGATCTCCTTCGCCTTCGCCCGGAGCTCGACGAGGTTCGTGGCGTCGCACTCCTCGACGTAGGTGAAGTGGGCCGCGTGGTCCTTCGACTGACGCATCTTTTCGGCGATCTTCTTCCGAAGGCCGCGGAACGGAAGGCGTGTTTCGAGTTCGGCCGGAGCGCGGTTCGTGGCGCGCGCGGCGTAGCCGCTGGTAAATTTCGGAGCGCCGGCGGAAACCGCGCCTCCATGGGTGCCGGAGGCGCCCCCGCCCCCGACGAATTTTTCGATATCCGATTTCATCACGCGGCCGTCCGGCCCGGAACCCGGGACTTGGCCGATGTCGACGCCCGATTCGCGTGCGTACTGACGCGCGGCCGGAGCGGCGATCACGCTTCCCCCGACGGTGACTTGGGTGTTCCCGGCGGACTGCGCGCTCGCGGGAGCTTTCGCCGCCATCGGAGCCGGCGCGGCCGGCAATTCGCCGCGCGGGGCGTTCGCCTTCGCCGGATCGGCCTTCACGGGAACGTCCGTCTTCGCGGCGGCACCCGACCCTTCGAATCGGAGGAGGACTTGGCCGACGTGAACCGTTTCTCCCTCCTTCGCGAGGATTTCGGTGACCTTACCCGCAAGATGAGAAGGAAGCTCGACCGTCGCCTTGTCCGTCATGATCTCGGCGAGAACCTGGTCTTCTTTGACCAGGTCGCCCGGTTTCACATTCCACTTGATCAGTTCGCCTTCGTGGACGCCTTCGCCGAGTTCGGGGAGTTTAAGTTCCATGGTCGTTTTCCTCTAGAGGGGGGTTAACTTCGTTCACTTTTAAAGAGTGGGAGCTGACAGACGGTTCAGGCGCTGCCTTCACCGATTCCGCGGAGCGCCGCTTTTCAATCATTCCTTGGATGAAAAATTCGCCGGCCTTATAGCTCGAGCGAACCATCGGGCCGCTCGCGACGTACAGGAATCCGTGAGTCTCGGCTTCACGCCCGAGCTCCGTATATTCGGCGGGCGTGTAGAAACTTTCGACCGGAAGGTGGCTCATCGACGGCCGGAGGTACTGTCCGAGCGTAAGGACGTCGACGTCGAATTCGCGCAGATCCGCGAACGCCTCGCGAAGCTCGTCCTTCGTCTCGCCGAGGCCGAGCATGATCGAGGTTTTCGTGAAGAGCGGCCGGCCGGTTTCGGCGGCGATGTTCTTCGCCGCCCGGAGGGTCGACAGGGATTGGAGATATCCCGCGCGCGGATCGCGAACGCGGTATTGAAGCCGCTTCGTCGTTTCGACGTTATGGGCGTACACGTCGAGTCCGCTCTCGACGATCGTGCGGACGGCGTCGACGTCGCCCTGGAAGTCGGGCACGAGCGCCTCGACGATGATCGAAGGGTTCAGCCGCTTGATTCCGCGAATCGTTTCCGCGAAATGCGCGGCGCCGCCGTCTGGCATGTCGTCGCGATCGACGGAAGTCAGCACGACGTACTTCAGCCCTAGCGTCGCGACCGATTCCGCCACGTGCTTCGGCTCTGCCGGATCGAGCGGCGGCGGACGACGCGCGGTCTTGATCGCGCAGAAACGGCACGCGCGCGTGCAGGTGTCGCCGCCGATCATGAAGGTCGCGGTTCCCCCGGCCCAGCATTCGGCGACGTTCGGACAGTGGGCTTCTTCGCAAACGGTATGGAGATTTCGTTCGCGGAGCATCCCCTTAATTTTCGTGTAGTTCTCTCCGCCCGGGGGACGGATCCGGAGCCAGTCGGGCTTACGGGCGTTCAAGACCTCTCGAGCCCGCGCGGGGTTCATCGGACGGGCTTTCTCGTCCGGTCGGGCGTCATAAGGGGTAAGAACCCGGAGTTCCTTGAAAATCGCCATGTCTCCCTAGGTATAGGGGAGCGGGCAGGCGGATTCAATCTCCGCCTCATCCGAATATAAGTTGACTTAAATAGTCACCTTAACTATAACCCGCGTGCAGTCTCCCCCCCTCTGGAAGGACGCCCCCATGAACCGTATTCTGACCGCCCTTTGCGCCACCTCGTTCCTCGTCACCCAGGCTCAAGCCTCGGTTCTCCTCACGAAGGACCTTCCGGAAGATCAACGCCGCTCGCTCGAATTCGATCTGGCGAACCTCGAAAAGCTGAACCCGAAGGACGACGCCGCGACCGCCGAAGCGGCGAAAAAGATGGGCATCACGGGCAAGGTCGATGGACCGGCGATGCGCGCCTGGCTCGAAGATCGGATGCACTACATCGTCTCGCAAGACTGGGACTATAATAAGGGCCTCAAGCAAACCCTCCAGTCCTATCCGAACTCCATCATGCCGGACTTCGAGACGCCGACCAAAACGGCGTCCGACGGGAAGGGCCAACCCGCCAAGGGGACCGTCATGGTCGTCATGTCGAATATCGGCTCCGGCCTCTACTTGGCGGGCAAGCAATCGAGCATCATGCTTTCGACGAAGATCGACGGCGAAAACGTCGCGCCGATCCTCTCCCCTCGCACGGGCATCATCAAAATCGGCCAGGGTCTCTTCAGCGATCGGTTCCGCGTGGAAAAAGACACCGTCGATACCTACGCGAACTCGCTCCTCCGCCTCGCCACGTTTTTCCACGAGTCCCGGCACAGCGACGGAAACGGTAAGTCGCTCGCCTTCGTCCACGCGGTCTGTCCCGAAGGGCATCCGTACGGCGGCTATAGCGCCTGCGATCGGAGCCAAAACGGATCTTACACGATCGGCGCCGTTTCGATGAAAGTGCTCATGAATCAGTG
>JAYVXM010000484.1:0-4061 GCA_043785205.1 Bdellovibrionales bacterium | reverse complement strand
CCTTAGAAATACGACCGCGAAGATGCGCCTCGGGCCCTCCGAGCGGATCTTCGTTTCCCGCCAAGCCGAAGACGACGCGGATCGCCTCATTATGCCTCCGACTCCGGATTCGGAGGTCTTCATCACCGAGGACGGATCGGAGCGCGCCGAGACGGTTCTCCTCACTTCCGCGGATACGGTTCCGGGACGAAAGCTTCTCGCCGCGATCGACACCCTTCATAACTCGATGAACTTGAAATCGGTGAGCCTCTCGCAACCCCAGTCGCCGCTTTTCCAAGACGCGATCGAGCGACTGAAAAAACAGCTGAAATTCCAAGCCCATCACCGCGGTGCGAACGCGCTCGTCGGCTTTAAATACACCCTCCATCCGCTCGAGGGACAGTCGATCTTCAAGCTCGTGGTCGAAGCCCGCGCGGTCCGGATCGCGGAGTAGTGGCCCCGGAACGTTCGCTTTACCGAGCCGCGTCTCTCGGTTAAAGTCGCGGCCATGACCCCCATCGATCCGAACGGCGTCGCCCTGATGAACGACGCGTATTTCAGCCTCGACGGCGACCCTGCGAAATCCGACATCCTCTTCCTTTCGCTCCCATGGGACGTGACGACCTCGTACCGTCCGGGAACCCGGAGCGGCCCGGCTGCCATTCTCGAAGCCTCCCGCCAACTCGACCTCTTTTCGCCGTTTCTCGACCGCGCCTGGGAGATGAAACTCGCGACCCTTCCCTACCCGAAGGAATGGGACGAGAAGAGCGTCTATCTCCGTGAAAAGACGTCGCGCTACATCGGATTCCTCGAGGCCGGCGGAAACGTCGTCGACGACGCCGATATGACCGCGATCCTCACCGAAGCGAACCGCGGGGCGGAAGCGCTCTATCAGTGGTCGTACGCGGAAACGAAAAGTTGGCTCGCGAAAGGGAAACGCGTCGTGACCGTCGGTGGCGATCACGCCACGAGCCGCGGACCGATCGCGGCCCACGCCGAAAAATATCCCGGAATCTCGGTGCTTCACTTCGACGCCCACGCCGATCTTCGGGTCGCCTACGAGGGATTTCCGAATTCGCACGCGTCGATCATGGATCACGTCGTGAATATGCCCGGGGTCGCGAAGCTCGTCCAAATCGGCATCCGCGACGTTTCTCCCGGCGAAGTCGCGCGGATCCGGGAGAGCGAAAAAACCGATCGGAAGATCTCGACCTATTTCGATTGGGACCTCCAGGCGCGCAAGCTGCGCGGGGAACCCTGGGACCTCGTCTGCGGCGAGATCGTCGCGAAGCTCGGCGAAACGGTTTACGTCTCGTTCGATATCGACGGTCTCGACCCGAAGCTCTGTCCGTCGACGGGCACGCCGGTTCCCGGCGGACTCGAGTACATGGAGGCCGTCCACCTCGTCCAAAAAGTCGTGGCGGCGGGGAAGCGGGTCGTCGGCGCGGATCTCGTCGAAGTCGCACCTTCTCCGAACGGAGATCCCTGGGACGGGAACGTCGGGGCGCGACTCCTTTACCAACTCACGCTCGCGGTGGCGAAGTCGCTCGGATGAGGTCCGGCGCAGTTACGGCTCGGAGAGCCTACTCACCGGTAGCCTACTCACCGGTAGCCTACTCGCCGGTAGCCTACTCGCCGAGATGACCCGCAAACGCCGGAAGGACATCACTCGGTCGCATGAGATCGGAATGATCTGGAGTCGGAGGGCGCCGCTCGGCCCTTACCCGCTCGTCCTCGTCCTCGACGGACTGAAAGCGAGCTATAACGTCGGTAAAATCATCCGCTCGGCGAACGCGCTCGGACTTCGCGAAGTCTTTCTCGTCGGCATACCGGCGTGGGATCCCGTCCTCGCCCGCGGCGCGCTCAAAGCGACGCGGACCCGGAGTTTCGCCGCGATGGCGGACGCGGTCGAAGCGCTCCGGACCGAGGGTTACGCCCTTTTCGCGCTCCATCCGCGCGGCGCCGTACGATTCGGCGAAATTTCCTTTCCGGAAAAAACGGCGTTCCTCGTCGGCCACGAGGAGTTCGGCCTCCGCGTCGATCTCGCCGCCCATCCCGAAATCACGCTGATCCAAGTTCCCCAGGTCGGCATCGTCGAATCGCTGAACGTCGCCGTGGCGGCTTCGATCGCCGCGTACGATTACCTCCGCGACCGGAATCTCCTCGGCACCGCGAAGACGCCCGGCGCCGGCCCGCCATGACTTTACGCACGCTCTACACCGTTCCGGAGACCCCGAAGGAAGTCCGCGCCGAGTTCCGGCGCGAGGCCGCGCGGGCGGGCCTACATTTTCTCGCCGAGATCGGTGAATATTTTCTCGCGCCCGCGGACTCGCCGGATCTCGCGTGGGCCACCGACATCGCCTGGCGCGCCCTCGAAGTCGAGATTCCGTCGATCGTCCAGGGCGCGAAGAATCTCAAGGCCGCGGCCGTCACGGCCGGATTGACGGGCGTCCGTTGGCTTCGTCTCGACGGCCTCCATCACCGGCGGGCCGCGCTCGTCGCGGAAAACCTCGCCGTCGGCGCTGCGCCCGGGCTTTCGTTCCGGCGGGGGGCGGTCCGCGCGAAATCCGCCGCGCCGCTCGCCGGTTTCTTCCTCCTCGCGCCCGATCGAGCGGTCGCGGTCTTCGATTCGCTCACGCCGTATCCCGGCGGCCTCGTTCCCCTCGCGGAAGAACGGACGGGGCCGCCGAGCCGCGCGTATCTCAAACTCTGGGAAATCTGCGCGCGCCTCGAAACCGCTGGCGTTCGCGTTCCGCGCGCGGGCGATACGACGCTCGACCTCGGGAGTTGCCCGGGCGGATGGACCTGGGCGCTCGCGGAGCTTGGCGCCGAGGTGTTCAGCATCGACGGTGCACCGATCGATCCGGCGGTCGCGGCCCGTCCGGAGGTCACCTTCCAGAAGGGCGACGCGTTTCGGCTCCCGCCCCGGAAGACGGACTGGCTCTTCTCCGACATGATCTGCGAGCCGAAGCGTCTTCCGGAGCTGATCGAGCGGTGGCGCGCGGCCGGTTGCGAACGGTTCGCGATTTCCGTGAAGTTCAAGGGCGACGCGGACGAGGCGGCCCTCGCGCGAATCCGGGAAATTCCCGGAGGAAAACTCCGGCACCTCCGCCAGAACAAACACGAGCTCACGTGGTTCTGCGCGCCGGAGCTCGCGCGGATCTGACGACTCCGAAATAAAAAAAGGGCGCCTCCCTAAGGAGCCGCCCTTTTCATTCCGAATAAAGTCGATCTTAGTGGTGAACGTCGGTCGAACTCTCTTGGTCGAGCTCCGTCTTGATGACTTCGCCGCATCCGCGCGAATAGGTCCCGTTTCCGAGGTAGGTGCTCTTCACGGTCGCGAGATACGCCGTGCGGATTGCTTTTTCCTTATTTCCACCGAAGGCGCCGGTGGCGATTTCGATCACGTGGTAAGTCGACGAAAGGATGCCCTTTTCGTCGCGATCTTGGGATTTGAGGTAAATTTGCGCTTGAAGCGTCGCATCGACCATCGAAGGAGCGGCGTTCAAATTCAGCTCGTCGCCTTGCTCGAGCTTCAGTTGGTCGCGGACCATCGGAACGATTTTCATCGACTCCGGCTTGCCGTTTTTACCACCGACGAATTTCCGGACGTAAACACTCCGAGTAACGGTGCCGTCGGAGTTCAGAGTCAGGTTTTTGATCTGGAGGTTCGCGCCCGGACAGGCGTGAGCCGAAGCGGACATTCCGACCGCAGCAACCGCTGCGAGGGCGAGCATCGAAAGGGTACGGGTCATGGACGTTCCTCCTAGGGAAAAGGCTTAAGCGCCGAATAGTTGTCGCTGCCTATTTGCCAAAGAAAAGGACCTTCCGTCAAGGGAACGGAGTCGCGTTAGCGAATGCTCTCAGATCCCCCGTTCGGAGGGCGACCCGAGCGGCCCGCCATTACACAGCGCCGCGTCACAAATGAAGAAACCCGCCGAAATCAGTGCTTCGAGATCGGGCCCGGATTCTTCGGAAGTTCCTTCACATCGACGCTTCCGCAACCCTTCGCACTCTTTCCGTCGCCGAGGTAAGTGCTTTTTACGGTGACGAGCGCGGACTTCTCGGTCGTTCCGCCGCCC
>JAYVXM010000483.1:0-12888 GCA_043785205.1 Bdellovibrionales bacterium | reverse complement strand
AAAAATATGCAGGCTCGGGGGCCAGTTTAAGGAAGTTTGCGAAACCTCTCGAATCAGGCGATATAGCAAAGAGTGAACGCGACCCTGAAAAACCGATTACGCCGCGCGGTAATCACGCTCCTTTTCATCTCCGGCGCTTCAATCGTTCAGTGGATTCTCTGGCCCTACGTGCAACCGGCCGTCTTTCTGATTTATTTTCCCGCGGTCGTGCTTTGTTCGATCTACGGCAGCGGCGTCCTCGGGGGATGGCTTTCGGTTTTTTTTGCTCAATGGCTCTTCTCGCCCTCCGTCGAGCTCGTCGGTCTTCCCGGCCAGACGCTCCGGTCGTTGATCTTTCTCGCTTCGGCGTACATGGTCCAGTCGATCCGGGACGCCCGAACCGGCGCGCTCGCGCGCCTGATCGAGGGGCAGGCCCAGCTGAAGGTCAGCGAGGCGCGAACGCGGAGCGTGCTCGAGAACGCGATCGACGCCGTCGTCGCGATGGACGCGGGCGGTGCGATCATCCTCTGGAATTCGCAGGCGACCACGATTTTCGGCCACTCGTCCGAAGAGGCCGTCGGCCAAAGGCTTTCTCAAGTGATCATTCCTCCGGAACACCGCGAGGCGCACGAACGCGGAATGGAGCACTATTTCCGCACCGGCCAGGGGCCCGTGCTGAATCGCCGGATCGAGATCACGGCGCTCCGGAAAGACGGCGAGATTTTTCCGATCGAGCTCTCAATCACGCCGATCACGAAGGGGACCCAGGTCGAATTCTACGCCTTTATCCGGGATATCTCCGACCGGAAGCGCGCCGAGGAGCGCCTCCAGTCCGCCATCCGCGGCCGCGACGACTTCATCAGCATCGCGAGCCATGAGCTCAAGACTCCGATCACCTCCCTCAAGCTCCAGTTCCAGATGGCGGCCCGCCAGATCGAAGGCGGAGATCCGCGCGTATTCATGGAAGCGTCGGTGCGGAAGCGCGTCGACGCCGTCAATCGCCAGCTCGACCGCATGACCCGGTTGATCGAAGACATGCTCGACGTGACCCGCGTCTCCTCGGGTAAGCTTCACATCGAACGAAAACGCTTCGATTTGAGCGCGCTCGTCCGCGACACCACCGAACGGTTCGCCGAGCAGTTCCGAATCGTCGACTCCGCGATCGACGTGAAAATCGAGGACGCCGTATTCTTCGTCGGGGACGAGTACCGGATGGAACAGGTCGTTTCGAATCTCCTGACGAACGCGATCAAATACGGCGCGAGCAAACCGGTCCACGTCGTCCTTGAAGGACGGGGCGAGCGCGTGCGTTTCACGGTACGCGATGAAGGGATCGGAATCGCCGAATCCGACCGCGCGCGCGTGTTCGAGCGGTTCGAGCGCGCCGTCGGCGCCGCGAACGTAAGCGGCCTCGGCCTCGGGCTCTACATCACCCGCCAAATCGTCGCGGCCCTCGGTGGTACGATCACCCTCGAGAGCGAGCTCGGGCGGGGTTCGACCTTCACCGTCGATTTGCCCCGCGAATCGGCTGGCGTTAAGGCTTGAACGTTTCCTTGAAGAAGTCCTGCATGGCTTGCCAAGAGCGGTGGTCGGCTTTTTCGTTGTAACCGAGCGCGGCGCCCGGCTTGTAGGCGATCTCCGGATTGGTGAACTTGTGAACCGTATTTCCGTACGCGGTGAACTGCCAGTCGGCCTTCGCCTGGCGCATCTCTTCCTGGAACGCGGCGACTTCTTCCGGCGGGACGGTCGGATCGTCGGCGCCGTGGAAGACGGCGATCTTCGCCTTCAGGTCGCGGGTGTCCTTCGGATTCGGCGTCGAGAGACCGCCGTGGAAGCTGACGGCGGCGACGATCGGCATCTTCGCCCGCGCGGCTTCGAGGGCGACGGTTCCGCCGAAACAGTAGCCGATGACCGCGACGCGGCTCGGGTCCACGCCCGGAAGTTTAACCGCGGCGTCGATCGCCGCCTGGATCCGCTTCCGCATGAGCGCGCGGTCGCCTTTGTATTTCCCGGCGAGTTTGCCCGCCTCGTCCATGTCGCGCGTTCGCACGCCCTTCCCGTAGATGTCGGCGGCGAAGGCGACGTAGCCGAGCTCGGCGAGCATCCGGGTCCTCCGCTTCTCATAGTCCCCGAGGCCCATCCACTCGTGGACGACGATGACGAGCGGAGTTTTCGCGCCGGTGAGGTTCGCGGGCGCGGCGGTGAATCCTTCGAGGGCGGTGGAGCCCTCTTTATAATCGATCGTCTTTTCGGCGACGGAGGCAAGAGCGCTGGTGGAAAAAATCGCGGCGAAGAGCGGGGTGAGGGACATCCAGGTGTTTTTCATCGTCCAAGAATTAGCAAAAAGCGGGCGAGGGAGAAAGGCCCCTTTCGAAAACGCGGGGCGCTAGATCCGGAAGCCATGGAAAGCGAATGTCTTTCGTGAGACTTTTCGGGCCATGACACCTCCCGGCTCGGCCGCTGCCACCTCGTTCCCGAAGGACAAGATCAAGGTCCTCCTCCTCGAAAATATCCACCCGAACGCGACCGCCCGATTCCAGGGCGAGGGGTTTCAAGTCGAGAACGTGAAGGGCGCTCTCTCGGAGCGCGACCTGATCGAGAAGATCGCGAGCGTGCACATCCTCGGCATTCGCAGCAAGACCCAGATTTCAGACGCGGCGATCGCCGCCGGCCGCCACCTCCTTTCGATCGGCTGCTTTTGCATCGGCACGAATCAAGTCGATCTCGCGGCCGCGAATCGGCGCGGAGTACCCGTCTTCAACGCGCCTTTCAGCAACACCCGCAGCGTCGCGGAGATGGTGATCGCGGAAATCATCTTCCTCGCGCGCCAGCTCGCGGACCGCTCGAAGGAAGTCCACGAAGGAACCTGGAAGAAGGTCGCCAGCCAGTGCTACGAAGTGCGCGGAAAGACGCTCGGGATCGTCGGGTACGGGCATATCGGCGGTCAGGTCGGCGTGCTCGCGGAAAGTTTCGGGATGCGCGTCCTGGCTTACGACATCTCGCCTAAGCTCGCGATCGGAAACACGCGCGCGGTCGCCGGCCTCGCCGACCTGCTCGCCCAGTCCGACTTCGTCACGCTTCACGTGCCGGAAACGCCGCTGACGAAAAACCTGATCGGCGCCCCCCAAATCGGCCTCATGAAGAAGGGGGCTTACCTCATCAACGCCTCCCGCGGGAACGTCGTCGACATCCCGGCGCTCGCCTCCGCGCTCCGCGAGGGCCACCTCGCGGGCGCCGCGGTCGACGTATACCCGGAAGAGCCGGCCGGAAATGAAGTGACGTTCTCGTCGCCGCTCCAGAAAATTCCGAACGTGATCCTCACTCCGCACGTCGGCGGCTCGACCGAAGAGGCCCAAGCGAATATCGGCGTGGAGGTTTCCGAATCGCTCACGCGGTTCATGAACGAGGGCGCGACCGCGTCCGCCGTGAATTTTCCGCGAATCGACGCGCCGGTCGTCCCGGGCTCGCACCGGATCCTGAACGTCCACCGAAACGTGCCGGGCGTGCTGAAGGACATCAACAAGATCGTGTCCGACCTGAACGCGAACATCCGCGGACAGGTTCTCTCCACCGATTCCGAGATCGGCTACCTGATCATGGACCTCGACCAGAACGTGTCGGGACAAGTGAAGGATGCGATCGAGGGTCTTGCGACGAGCATTCGGACCCGGATTCTCTTTTAAGTAAGAAGTGAAGCGAACCTACTAACGGACACTAGTCCCAAATCTTACCGGGATTGAGGATGCCCTTCGGATCGAAGACCTTCTTCAGCGAGCGGAAGATCTCGATTTCGACCGGGGTACGCGTAAAGGAGAGGAATTCCTTCTTGAGGAGCCCGATGCCGTGCTCGGCGGAGATGCTTCCGGCGTGCTTTCGGACGAGTTCGAAAAGGTCCCGGTCGACGGCTTTCGTCGCCGCGTGGAACTCGGGGATCGGCATCGCGTCGGGTTTCATGATGTTGATGTGGAGGTTTCCGTCGCCGATGTGCCCGAAGTTGCAGATCTCCCAGCCGACGTAATGCGTGCCGAAAAACGAGGCGAGTTCCGTGCAGAACGCGTTTAGAGCGGCGATCGGAAGCGCGACGTCGTTCTTATGGGGGAGACCGGTCGAGGCGAGCGATTCGGAAATTCCTTCGCGGAGGCGCCAGAAATCCTCGGCTTCGCGGGGAGACTGGGCCATCGTACCGTCGGTGACGGATCCGGAGCCGAGGACGGCTTCGAGCCACGTCTCCGTGACCGCCGCGTCGGCGGGCCGCTCGATTTCAACGAGCACGTAGTGGGAAGACGGAGCCGCGAAGGGCGGACGGACGCCGAGATGCTTCGTCACGCGCGCGAGGCAGCGATCGGTAAAGAACTCGAAGGCCTGAAGAGTGAGCGGCGCCGCGCGGGCGAGCCGGAAAAGGTCGAGGACGGCGTCGAGGTTCGGGACCGCGAAGAGAAAGACGTCTTCCTCGCGCGGAATCGGAGCGAGCTTCAGCGTCGCCTCAGTGATCACGCCGAGGGTACCCTCGCTCCCGATGAAGAGTTGCCGGAGGTCGGTGCCGGTGTTGTTCTTTTCGAGGGCGCCGTTCAGTGCGAGGATCTCGCCCGTGGGAAGGACGACCTCGAGGCCGAGAACCCACTGGCGTGTCAGCCCGTAGCGGATGACGTTCACGCCGCCGGCGTTCGTAGCGATATTTCCGCCGACCTGGCTCGAACCTTTCGAGGCGAAGTCGACCGGCCAGGTGAGGCCGTGGGGTTTCGCGTGGAGATGAACGCCCTCGGTGATCGCGCCGGCTTGCACGCGAACGGTTCGCGCGACCGGATCGACCGGATCCATCCGGGTCATGCGCTTCAGGGAAAGGACGGCCTCCTTCCGCGTGGCCATGGCGCCGCCGGCGAGGCCGGTCCGTCCGCCGGACGGGACGACGGCCACGCCGAGCTCGCTCGCGAGTTTCAGGAGACGCGAGACTTCGTCGGTCGTTCGCGGAAAGCAGACGACGAGCGCGTCGGGGGAGTAGGTCTTCGTCCAGTCGCGCCCGTACTCGAGGAGTTCGAGCGGTTCGGTCGTGGCGAAGTCCGCCGGAAAGTCGGTTTTCAGTCGTTCGAGAAAGCGCGCGGGTTGGCTCAAGCGAGGCCGAGAATCTCCGCAAGCGGCGCGTCGCGCAAGCCCGATTTTAGGCATTCTCTCGGGGTCGGGGAATCCGGCTGGCCCGCCTCGATTCGCGTCGCCATTCATCGAGCCTTCCCCCCTTGCCAGTCGGGAGACCTTCGCTGACACTACCCACATGTTGGCGACTTCCCAACGGCTCTCGATTCGGATCGGTCTGTCCGTGCTTGCGCTCGTCGCGCTCGCTACCGCGTTCGCGTACGCGGCCCCCGCCTCGCGCGCCGAGCGGAACGAAGCGGCGCACGCCGAGCTCGCCGCGCTGAATTTTTTCCACAAGGGCTACGGGATGCATATCTCCCCGTCGCTGATCAAACTCGCGGGCCTCGCCGAATCGCTCACTCGCGCGACCGGGATCGACAACCCCGTGCTCAAGCACCGCTACGGTCTCACCCAGGTCGACGGAAAAGTGATCGGGCTCTTCGACGTCGATTACGAGGGGATTCACGTCGGCGTGCTCGGGTGCATCGCCTGCCATAGCGGGAAGGCCGCCGGGCAGTACGTCATCGGCATCGGAAACAAGAACATCGACGTCGCCGAGATCGGAAAGGACGCCTTCCGCGTGGAGCAGGCGTGGTCGGTCGTCACTCCCGAAATCCGGAAGTCCGAAGCCTACCGCACGGTCGAATCCTCGGCGATCGCCTTCGCGGACGAGCTTCGCGACGAGCGACGCCGGAATTTGACCCAAGGATTGATTCCGACGAGCGTGATCCGGAAATGGTTTTACCGGATGGCGGGCGAAGCCTATCCCGACGACATGCCCCGCGGCGCCGTGAAGGTTCCTCACCTCTACGGCTACGGCGAAAAACGGAAAGTCGGCCAGTTCAGCGACGGCGGCGGAAACGGAAACCTTCCCGGGTGGGGGATCGCGGTCGAGCTCGCCGCGGGCCAGCGTCCCGAAAACGTCCGCGACTATCTTCCGCGGCTCGCGCACGTGGAGAATATCCTCGGCGATCTTCTCCCGCCGAAATATCCGTTTCCGGTCGACGCTGCCCGCGCGACCCGGGGCGGGGCGGTTTTCGCGCGAAGCTGCACGCAATGTCACGGAACCTATTCGCGGGACGCCGAAGGGGAGCCGATCTACCTCCCGCCGAAGGTCGTCCCGTGGTCGGTCGTCCGGACGGACCACGAGCGCCTTGAGAATCTCGACGATCATTTTCTCGGCCTGATCGAGCGGAGCCCGCTCGCCGACGTGATTCAACAAACGAAGAACCGCGATTCCTACGTCGCGCCCCGATTGCACGCCGTCTGGGCCCGCTTCCCGTACCTTCACAACGGATCGGTTCCGACCGTCCGCGACCTCCTCGGACCCGCGACTCAACGGCCGAAGCTTTTTTCGCTCCGGAACGCCGGCGAACGGGAACGCTTCGACCCCGAAAATCTCGGTCTCGCCGTCCGCGGAAAATACGCGATTCGCCGCACCCTTCCGTTTGGCCTTCGCGCGACCTACGATACCACCCTTCCGGGCCAGTCGAACGCCGGGCACGAGTTCGGCGGGAACCTCTCCGAGGGCGAGCGCACGGACCTCATCGAGTACCTAAAAACGCTTTAATCGAGCCTCTTCCGGGCTTGCTCCACGCTGCTCGCCTTCGGATGTTCGGCGTTCATCGGGGTCGTTTTCGGCGTGCACCCTGCGAAAAAAGCGTCCGAATTGAACCCAATCGACGCATTGCGATTCGAATAGGCCGTGCTAGCCTGAACCCATACCGGGAGGCTACGATGTTCAAGTCGATTCTTTTCTCCGCTTTTTCGATCACCCTGATTCTTCCACTTGCTTCGGCGTTCGCGGACGACACCGCCGTCGTCGTCGAATCGATCGACGGGGGGACGACGATCGAAGTTTCGCGTGCCGGCGTCTGGGCGCCGGTTCCGGTCGGCACGACGGTCGAGCCGGGCGATTCGCTCCGGACGGGGCCCGCTTCGGCGCGCCTCGTGTACGCGGACGGTTCCGCGGTCGCGCTTTCGACGGCGAGCGAAGTACGCATCCAACCGGATCCGACCCGCGTGATCGAGCTCGTTCAGGGCACGGTCTGGGGGAAAATCGAAAAGGCGCCGGTCGCCGCCGCTCCGAATCCGGGCGCCGCTCCGAACTCGGTCGCGGGCACCGCTCCGGGGACGACCTCGCCGGCGGCCGCTTCCACTCCGGTCGCCGCGGCGACGGGATCTCCCTATAAATTCACCCTTCATTCGAAGGCCGCCGTCATGGGCGTTCGGGGGACGGAATTTCTCGTCGAATCCGGCGCGACCGGCGAAGTCGCGTTCCATACCCTTGAAGGGACGGTCGACACCGCGCCGGATCTCGCGACGCTGAAGGCCGGTCGCGGGGTTCCCGTTCACAAGCTCGAACGGATCCGCACGCGTGCGGGCGCGCCGTTCGGAAAAGCCGAACCGTTCAAGAGCGAAGAACTCGCCGCCCACATGGGTAAGGATCACCCGGGCCTTACGCGCTTTCTCGGGAAGCCGATTCGTCGCCTGAAGCCTGATCACTCCGCCCGCAAGGACGCCCGACAGAAAGCGAAAGACGAACGCGAAGAAAAGCGCGCCGCGCGTCTTCGGCGGAAAGCGGAAGTGAAGGAAAACTCGGACGGAACGCTTCATCCCGGCCAGGGCACTTACGGGACGCCCGCGCGGCGGCACCGGTAGTACGGTTCAAATCGCGGAGGGGGGCGGACGGCTGATTCGTTCCGCCCCCTTCTTTTCCTTCGCGGAAACGCCGCTTACTGGCAGTTAAAGACGTACTGGGCTTCGGAAAGATCGATGGAGTCACGCCCCGTCGTCGGGACGACTCGGAGCCCGGACCCACCGGCCGTATCTAGCGCAAGCTGAAACGCCGAGTCTTTGCTTTCGTAAATCGATAGGCCCGCGCGCGTCGGTTTATCGTTCGAGTACGGATAGGCGCCGAGAAAAACAAGGCCCGTGGCGGTCATATTCCGCTCGTATACGAACGCGACCGATTCGTACGCATCGCCCTTCGCCTTCAGTTGCACGAGGTCGACCGCGTACGATACCGGCTCGCCCCGGATGATTCGACTTCGGATGGAACAGGATTTCACGACGCCGGCCGAATAAGTGCGAACCGGCGTTCCTCCGGCAAAAGCGGAAACTGAGCCAACGAGGGCAGCGACCAAGAAGAATGGGTATATTTTCATGAGATGATTCTTTCCTCGGCAGGGCCGACTTGGATTAGAAATGGATTGACCAAAAGGTCTGAGCATTTTTTGTGCCCGCTCAAATTCGTTTCCGGGGTTTTGGAGGCGAAGGGCGAAGCGGAAAATCAAAATGCACCGCCCAATCGACGGTTTCCGCGCGGGGCCGGTGTTCGAAAATTCGGAATATCCGACTGAATCGGACTTCATCAAAAAAAGAGGGCGGCCCGCATCCGGGCCGCCCTCCGAGTCGATGCCGTTCGAATGGAGACTATCCGACCGAACGATTCTTAAAGGGGTCGTTTAATATTTGGATCCCGCCGCCGGCCGGACGAAGCGTCGAGAACGAGGACTTCTCGCCGCCGCCGAATCCGCCGCGACCGCGATCCCGATCGCCGCGGCCACCGCGACTCGAACCCCCGCCGTTCCCGCCGCCGAATCCGCCGCGGCCACCGCCGCCGTTCCGACGACCGAAGCCGCGACCGCCGCCTCCGCCGTTCGGATTATGGGCGGGCTTCGGGGGCGCGATCGGTTCCGGCCGGCTGACCGGAGGAGGCGCCACTGCGGCGACGGCGACTTGCGTGCCGCCGCGCTTAAGCAGGCGATAGATTTCTTCCCACTGCTTCCGGTCTTCCGGAGTCACGAACGAAACGGCTTTTCCCGTCGCGCCCGCGCGCCCGGTGCGGCCGATGCGATGGATATAGTCTTCCGGAACTTGCGGAAGATCGAAGTTGATCACGTGGGCGATGTCGCTCACGTCGATTCCGCGCGCGGCGATGTCGGTCGCGATCAGGACGCGAATGCCGCCCTGGCGAAACGCGTCCATCGCGGCCGTCCGCTGGGATTGGGAACGTCCGCCGTGAATCCGGCCGACGTCGACGCCGTAGGAGAGGAGGTACCGCGCGACTCGGTCGGTGCGGGACTGAGTGCGGGCGAAGACGAGGACCGAGCCTTCGCGAGCGTTCAGCTCGTCGAGGAGGGCTTCGTTCTTCTGGCCGACGGTGACCTTGATGATCGATTGATCGACCTTCGGGGCCGCGGTCGAAACCGCTCCGATGGTGACCCGTTCCGGATTCCGGAGATACTTCTTCGCGAGGCCGTCCATCTCCCCGGCCCAGGTGGCGGTGAAGAAGAGCGTTTGGCGCGCGACCGGAAGGTGGCGAACGATCGCATTCAGTTGGGGCGCGAAGCCCATGTCGAGCATGCGATCGGCTTCGTCGAGCACGAGGATTTCGGTCGTACGAAGATCGACGGTCCGGCGCTGGACGTGGTCGAGGAGCCGGCCCGGAGTCGCGATGATCAAGCGGGGTTTTCGCGCGAGACCGCGAACCTGGGGCGACATCGCCACGCCGCCGATGAGAATCACGCCGTGCATTCCGGGCGAGAACTGGGTGAGTTGCTTCCAGAACTCGTCGATTTGGAGCGCGAGCTCACGCGTCGGAACGAGGACGAGCGCCGTTTTCCCGGGCGACTGCGAGAGGGTGACGAGCATCGGGATCGTGAACGCGGCCGTTTTGCCGGTTCCCGTCTGGGCGACGCCGACGAGATCGCGTTTCGTAAGCGCGACCGGAATGGCCTTCGCTTGGATCGGCGTCGGCTTCGTGTAGCCGAGCGCGGTGATCGCTTTCTCGACGTTCGGCGGGAGTTTCAATTCGGAGAAGAGCGCCATCGGCGCGACCGAGAGCGATTCTTCGAGGACCGAGGACATTTTGGGGGAAGACTGACGCGCGGACGCGTCGTTTGGAATAATCGGCATGAGTGATTTCCTTTCGAGAAATCGCCACCGCGCCGTGTAGCTCATGGAGCTTCGCCGTCGGTGGGGGGGAACCCTGCGGGTTCGGTTCCGAGACATTCGGAAGGCGAACGGTGAGCAGGGGTCTCGCACACGACTCGAATAGAAAATCACTGAATGGTCAGGGAGTTTTTAAAGAGAAGATCAAAAGCAGAAGAAAGTGCGAGAAAGATAGAGACTAAAGACGAAGGCCGCATCGGTAATACCGACGCGGCCCCATCGAAAAAACTAAAGCTTAGTAGCGTCCGCCGCGGCCACCGCCGCCGCCGCCACCGAATCCGCCACGTCCGCCGCCGCCGCCGCGATCTTCACGGGGAGCCATCGGCTTAGCTTCGTTCACGGTCATCGCGCGGCCGGCATAATCGGCGCCGTTGAACTTCGTGATGGCTTCCGCCGCTTCCGCGTCGGTCGACATTTCGACGAATCCGAAGCCCTTAGAGCGTCCGGTTTCGCGATCGGTGATGATTTTCGCCGAGGCCACGGTTCCGCATTGCGAAAACGCTTCGGTGAGTTCCGCTTCGGTCGCGGAGAAAGGAAGATTGCCAACATACAGTTTATTACCCATGAAACCTCCTAAAGGCTGGGAGCCACTTCAAGAGAACATGGGCACTGTGCCCTGAGACTCGAAAGAAGAAGCCAGGATTTGACTGAACGACTTCAAGGCTAGCACAGGATTTTTCGCAGGTGTATCGGAATCGGTGGGCTAATGACGCTCTCGGAGATTTTCCGCCGGATTTGATCGGGTTTTTACGGATTTTTCCGTCGATCGAAGGGGAATCGGCCCTTGGGGGGTATTCGGTTTTTCGGAAGGATTTCCGGGCTTTGGCGAAGTCCATTCGGCCCCTTCTTTCAGCTCGACCCGCCCGCCGCGCGCGAGCGAATGGTGGCGGGTATACTCGGCGCCGAAGAGGAGAATCGCCGAAGAATAGTAGGACCAGACGAGGATAATGACCGCCGCCCCCGCCGCCCCGTAAGTCGTCGCGATCGCGCTCTTCCCGAGGTAGAGGCCGATCGCGAGTTTGCCGAGCGTGAAAAGAAGCGCCGTAATAACCGCGCCGAATCGCACGTCCCGCCAGCCAAGCTTCACGTCGGGGAGGATCTTGAAGATCGCGCCGAAGAGGAGGGTCACGAGTCCGAACGACGCGGCGAAATTCAGCCCCTGCCAGAGCGACGCCCCGCCCGGAAGCCGGGTATGCGCGAATTCGCCGAGGGCGGCGAGCGTCGCCGTCAGAATCAAGGAGACCAAGAGGAGAAACGCGATCACGACGATCATCGCGAACGAGAGGAGGCGCTGCCGAAGGAGCGTCGTCACGCTTCGACCCGGAATGGGGCGGACTTTCCAAATCGCGTTCAGGGATTCCTGCAGCTCGCCGAAGACCGTCGTCGCGCCGATGAGGAGGACGACGCCGCCCACGATTCCCGCGAGAAGGGATCCGCGCTGGAGCGCCGAGGCTTGAAGCATACCTTCGATCGCCTTCGCGCCGGTCGGACCGAGGAGTCCGGAGAGGGCGGTGGTCACTTGTCCGCGGAGCGCCTGCTCGCCGAAGAAGAAGCCACCGACCGAGAGCGCGATCAGAAGGAGCGGCGCGATCGAAAAGACCGTGTAGTACGCGAGCGCGGCGGAATAAGTCGTCGCCTGATCGTCGCTCCAGGCGTCGAAACACTTTCGCGTGGTCGTGAACACGTGCTTCGCGCGATCGCGGAAGGAACGGGGAGGTCTGATCATTCCGCGGGCCGCTCGACTTTCCAGGATTTGAAGCAGTCGAAGACGCCGCACTTCGGCCAGCTTGCGGGCAGGAAATCCCCGCTGATCGGATCGACCCATCCGTGTCCGAGGAGCCGCACTTCCGGCCCGAGGAGGTTGATCACTTCGGCGATTTGCTGGCGACTGTCGTCGATCCGCGGAAGGATCCACTCCATCGGCGCGAGCGCGTGCAGGCGGGCCGTCGCTTCGGCGGAATCGGCGGCGTGGATGCGCACGATCGCGGGCATGGTTTGGGCGAGGCTATAGAGGGCCATCGCGTCGGGGAGAGACTGATGAACGCCGCCGTTCACTGCCGGGAGCCCGAGGTCGGCGTAAAACGGCGTCGACTGGACGAAATAACCGCCGCCCATCCAGAGTCCCCAGGTCATCGGCTCTTCCGGGATCCGGTCGGTCCGGAGCCATGGAAACGGAATCGAGACGGGCACGCTCGGGCCGTCCTCGGCGTCGAGGCGGGTCGTCCGCTTCACGACGTCGAGTCGGAAAATTCCGTCGGGAGCGGTCGCGCCGACCGAGACGAGCGTCACGCGAAAGGGTTTGCCGTTCTGACTAAGAATCGAAAACTCGTACCGAGTCATCGTTTCGAAAAGACGGCGCGCGATCCGGGCGCGATCGGACTCCGGAAGGGAAGATGCGGGAACGAGGAGCGGGGTGTACTCCGGACGAAAAGCGCCGAGCGGCGGGGCCGTTTGGCTCTGGCGGAAGACGTCGAGCTGGAGCGGGTACTTCGCCAGGTCGGCGGTCGCGACGCGTTGGATCGTCGTATCGGAAGGAAGTCCGAGCTCGATCGCGATTTGATCGGCGGTCACGCGCGCGGGTGAAGGCGCTTCTGGCGCGGCGGGAGCGGCGCGGCCGCATCCCGAGTCGACGAAAAGAAAGAAGCCGACGATGAGAAGTTTAAGGCGGTGAGACATGGTCTGGCTCCTGATTCCATAGATCCGTCCCTCCGGGAGGTTCAGGACTCATGCCAGTCGGGCGAGGGGCGAATTGGCTCGCTCTTTAGCCGCGTGCTACCCTCGATTCATGAGCACCCATCGCCACCAGGCCCGGCGGATTTTTGTCGG
>JAYVXM010000482.1:0-4084 GCA_043785205.1 Bdellovibrionales bacterium | reverse complement strand
TCGGGTTCGTCATCTTCCTATCTTCCCGCATTTCCCGCATACGCGCGCGGCGGGTCCGTTCACGGTCTTACAGTACGCGCAGAGCCAGGCGGCTTTCGTTTTCACGTTTTGCCATCCAAGATCTCAGCGGCGCGCGAGAGGGCGTCCCGTGCGATAAACGGCCCGCGCGTATAAGTCGCTCGGTTGTTATCGCTTTCGATTATGTTCTCCAACGCCCCCGCCATCTCCTCGACACACTTCAGAAGGAGCGGGACGGAGGTGCGGGCGTCACAAACAAAGTCACGATCCGCGTTTGGATTCGTCGGTATGTCTGCGTAAACGTCGCCGTTTCCATGAAGGTTTCCAAACCGTGAAACGCGGGCCTTAGCGATGTCCGGACGACATTCCCAAGGCCCCGGCGTCGCCTTCCCCTCCACAGCCCGCCGCTCCTGTACGAAGCGTTTGATGAGGTCGGAGGGGTTAGTCACATAGCCTCCTTAAAGAGTCGAACAAGCCAACCTAGGAAATGGGCCTTGGAAATTTGTGTGCCTTCTCCCTGGGGGTTCTCGATAAAAAGATTCCAGGGGTCGAGTGGCCTAACGATGAATCCCTCGAATTCGAAGATCGGCTTTTGCGAACAGTGATCCACGATTGATTTCATTCCAAAACTTCCTTTCGAACCGCTTCACGACCCAAACAATAGGCGTCGTCCTGGTTCTTTGTTTGGTTCGCTTGCTCTTCGGTGAGACTCACGTCGTTCCGTTTCGTCCCCTCGACCCGCTCCAATACCGCACGGGCTCCTTCGCAAAACGCCTGAAACCCAATACCCCTGTCGCTGTCGGTTTCGTTCCCGAATGAACTAACGGCGTTATGCTTGGCGGCTTCTTCAACCCATTTAGGTACTTCTTTCATCGGTAAATCCAATCTATGAAGCGGCTAATGATTCCTGGTTTCGTCAGCGTGTATCCCTCGCCCTGGCATTTCCAACACGGGAATAGAATTCCAGAATTGCAATTAATGACGGCGGACTCCTCGCGACAGACGGCGCAAAGGTAGTTATGGATCATAATTCCGGGGCCTACGTTCGCGTATACGAAAACGGCCTTCTCGATTTTCTCATGCGGTTCGGCTTCCCTTATCATTTTCCCCCGCCCCCATTTCCTTCGCTCGGGCCTTTGGCGTAATCGGCGAGCCACATCACATGGCCGACCAAATCCTGGGGCTCACGCTTCGCAATCCGTACCGCTACGTCTGTGAATGCCTCCTTCGCCCGCTCCAGCATGGACTCCGCCCACGCCGCTCGCTTCTCAAGCTCGGCGCATCGGGCTTCGGAGTCTTTCAACTTACATTCAGTGCATCGCTCCTGGTAGAAGGCGGCGCCATGCTGACACCCACTCACAAACAAACCTCCACATGAAACACAAAGCGGAATAGGAGCACCGCGAGGATCAGGCCGGTGCCGAGAAGGAAACCGTTTAGAACTTGGTTTAGGTAGGTCATTTTCGCTGCTCTTTCCACTCGCCGAGGTCTTTGAATGCTGTAGCGGCTTTTGGCCCGACGCCGAACCAGACTCCGAATTCGTTTTCAAGGAGGTAGCCAATCTGTACGAGGATGCCGAACTTGCACGGCCGACCGCCGATAGACTCTGAAATCATCTGTCCCATTTCATCGACCTTCTCGATCTCGCCATCTTTCACGGTCTCCCACCACGGCATTACTCTGATTTCTTTTTTAGAGGTCGTGTTAAGCCAGCGTCGCGGATACGTCGTAATTGGTTCACTCGGCTTCCTCTTCCCGGCCTTAGGGCGCTTGAGGGGTTTCATACCCGCCCCGCTGGCCAAAGGGCTTTGTAAAGTGCGGGGAAATGATTCATCCAAGCCTTCCGGCCACGCATTCCGTTTCGGAAGTTTTTCGCTACGCGGTCCGCACGTTCAATCGCCCACTGAATTCTATTCACTACGGTGTAATCGCCCGTGGCGTGAATCACCTCACACCGCGCGAGATCTAAAGCCTTCCGATACGTTCGCAACTCTTTTTCACAGCACTTCTTCATTTCACTTCTCCTATGGCTTGCGGGGTCCGGGCCTCGGGGCTTGTATGAATGTCCGGCGTCGCAACCCCGAAACTCCCCGATGTTACGGCTTGCGTGCGCTCGCCCGGGTTACTCGATCGGCTCAAACATGTTTTTCAGAATCCAACCGATAAAAATAAACGGTAGTAGCGGAATCAGTAACGACCACGCCGCGAGACCAAGCACCTCTTTGATTTCAATTTTCTTTTTCATTCATCTCTCCCCCTCGCCCGTGGGCGTTAGCTTTTGTTACGGTTCAGGACTTCTCGAACGTGGATTGTACTCGGATCATGCGGGTCGCTCGTCCAAACCTTTGTTCCGCGAATCGCGTGCTCTATCCAAAACTCCCTCGCCTTCCGCGCGGGCTTGAGGCGAATGAAAATCTCTCGACTCTCCATCGAAGAGATTCCGTTGATGTCGCGTCTAAATCTGACCCATCCGCCGCCGGGGAAGACTTCTATAATTTCGCCCTTCCATTTTGTCCCGCGCATACGCACCCGATCCCCGACCTCGAACTTGCTCATCTCATCCCCCTCTGAAAAGCCCATCCCGCGAGAACCGCTAATAGGACGAGCGCGATTAGTAGCTTTAGGGCTTCGTTCACGTGCATCCTCGCAGTCCGAGATAGAACGCGAGCGCGCCCATGATGACGACGGCGACGATCATGACTAGTGGCGCGTCTGATTTCATTCCTCATCCCTCGATTCGTTCATCTTAAAAATGTAAGTCGTGCCGTCCTTCGACCATCGGCCGAGCATGAAGATCAGGCCGAAGACCGCGCCTTGAATGACCGTGTCGATCGCGTTCACTTGAAATCCTCCCGTGCGTATTTCGAAAGTATGGGGACCTCAGTCAGGTAAACGCTTTGAAAGATCCGCTTCGGCGTGTAATCGCGCTTCATCCACCGATCTTCCCAGACTCCGAGCGCGAACGCCGTAAGCGGGTATTTCACCATGGCAGGGTAGCAGAGCCAGATTTTAAGCGTGTCGTTCGCCTCTCCGGGCTTCGTGACGAATGCGTCCCATAGGACGAGCACCGAGAAGCAAGCTTGCGAGAAGAGGCCGACCCGGTATCCGGCCCGCGCCTTCAGATACGGGACGACGAAGACGAACCGGAGCACGTTCGAAGCGATCGTGGGCTCGCCGACGGTATAGGCGCCGTCGTTCTTTTCCAGGAACGTAAGCGCCCGGCCCGCGAACTCCCCCGAAAGGTAAGCCGCTCCGAGAAGCTCGTCATGCGAGGTCGCTCCCGGATCGCCCGGCCATTTCGAAACGAAGCCCGATGTCACCTCGCAGGTCGCGAAATAAATCCGGAGCGACGAATTGAACTCCGCAGTCTCAAGCGCGCTCATCATGTCCCGAATGATTCGGTACACGTAGGCGGTATATATCCATGGGTTACTCCGATTCGGGATGACGGGAAGCTCGTAAGCCCGGCTCCATGCGGTCGATTCCTTCACGTCGGTCCAGACGCTCATGAGAATTCTTCCACGACCCACTGGCCTTTTTGGCGTTTGATCGCCTTGAATTTGAACGGGTAGAGGTCGGAAGCGACCTTGATCCGAACCTTCGCGGCTTCTTGCCAAAACCCTTTGACCTCGTGGATCTCGAGCGTCAGATCCGTCTTCATGACGATGAAATCGGGCGTGTAAAACGCACCGTCCCCGATACGGAGTTTCAGGCCTTCGTATTTCCACCATGAGACGCTCGGATCGCGCTCGAGCATTTCGGCATATCCGGCCTCGGTTCGGTTCATGGCGCCGCGCTTCTTCCACCCGCGCGCGCGGTTCGCGACGACGTTTTTCACGGAGCCTCCGGGATTTCTTTAATCAGCTCGCGGATAATACCGAGGAGTTTCGGCGACCCTTTCGCCTGTTCGTCGAGCATCGGCGAAATCCGCTGAGCCTGTTCTAGGGTCATTTGATTCTTTCGAACCGCTTCCGAAAGGGCGGCGTCCCGTCCGGCCTTATCTTCCCCGAGGCTTGCGCTCCAGACGACGGGAACCCCGGTCTCTCGCGCCGCTTTCAGCTCGCGC
>JAYVXM010000481.1:0-4085 GCA_043785205.1 Bdellovibrionales bacterium | reverse complement strand
CGGGCGCGGTCGAGCGCGAACTCCTCGCATTCGCCCCGGACGTCGTCCTCGTGAATCCTCCGCGCCGAGGAATCGGGTCCGCGCGCGAGCTCCTTCTGCGCGTCGGTTCTCGCCGACTGATCTATTCGAGCTGTTCCGTCGAGTCGCTCGCGGAAGATCTCCGGGCGCTGGCGACCGCGTATCGAGTAAAGCGCCTTCGGCTCTTCGATCTCTTTCCGCACACCGCCCATTTCGAAACGCTCGTGCTCCTCGAACGCATTTAAACGAAACGCGCGTCATTTCGGGCGGTTAGTAATAAGTAAATATAATGATGACGCGGGTAAAAAGATAATTATTACTGATCTAAAAAAGGGCGTATTTAGCCCTCACACGAAAACAACGCGCCGGAAACGGTGCCAACTGAAGGAAACTTTATGAAAAACGCCCTTATTCTCGTCCTGGTCTCCCTCGCCTCGATCAGCGCTCACGCCGCCCCGAAATCCTCCCGCATCCTCCAAATGTCCCTCGATCGCCGCGATTTCGGCACCACGCCGTTTAACGGCGGAAGCCTCACGGTCGACACCGCCACCCGCGAGGCGACCCTGACTCTTTATCGCTCGACCCCGTGCACTCCGGGCCGGGTTTGTCCGATGATCGTTTTCGCGCCGAAAATCATCACGCTCCCGCTCGTTTCCCGCCAAACGAATAACTGCAACGCCGTCGTTTATACGGCCGTTTCGGACCGCAGCATGGTCGACGGCCTCCGCCAGGTGCTCACGATCACCGACAACGCGAACAACGAATGCAAGACGATGCGCGCCCTCAGCCCGATCGAAGCTTCGTACGAAACCATGGGCCGGACCCAACTCGGTTCCGTCCAAACGTACTCGAGCTTCTCGGCCGACGCTTTCGTCTCCGCCGAGAACTGAGCTTGAATTCGAGCTGAAGAAGGGTCGTTCCACGCGAGTGGAGCGGCCCTTCTCCTTTTTATTCGTGGGGAATCAGACGCTACAAGCGAAGCCGGCCTTTTCGAGCGACGCTTTGATCTGCTCGAAAACGGCTTCGCATTTGGCCTTATTCATCGAGCACTGACCGACTTCCTTCGCGGCGCCGGCTTTCGTGTAGGAGACGACGTGACCTTCACCCTTGGCGACAATTTCGAGCTCCCGGGTGTCGGTTCCCTTAGTGCAGGTGGCTTTATTGATCATTTCCGACGGCTCGGCGGCGTGCGCGAGGGATCCGGAAAAGGCGAGGGCAAAGGCGAGGACGCTTCGAATATTCATGGATTTAATCTAGCTTAGACGCGTTTCGTTGCAAGGAGTTTGGATTGGAATGGCCCAATCCGCCCCTCCGTTCGCGGGCCTGGGAAATGCAAGTTCCGAACTTCCATGGCTAACGTCTTTAAAGTCTCGATCCTCAAACTGAAACCGACCCAGTTCGCGGTCGGCTTTCTCGAAATCGACACCAAAGTCCGCGAATGGCGAAAGCTTGGCCGCAAGGCGCTTCACGCGAAGGTCGCCAAACGACCCGTCCCGGTCGTGATTTCCCCCTGGGGAGAATACTGCATCGTCGATCGCCACCACTTCGTACTCGTTTGCCACCACCTCGGACTGAAGAAAGTCCGATGCGAAGTGGTCGCGGATTTTTCGAGGAGTAATCTTTCCTACCCGCTCTTCTGGCGGCGACTTGCGCGAAAGGGATATGCCCACCTTTACGATCAGTTCGGCGACGGGATCCGCAGCGCCTTCTACCTTCCGAACGACATTCGGGGAATGGCGGACGATCCGTACCGGAGCCTCGCGTGGATGGTTCGCGAAGCGGGTGGCTACCGAAAAACGGAACTCAAATTTTCGGAGTTCGAATGGGCCGGGTACTTCCGGAAGCGAAAGCTTCTCGACCGCGACGGTAAGCGGGGACTCAAGGAAGCCGTGAAACGCGGATTTCGGCTCGCGCGGCTTCCCGCCGCCCGGGGTTTGCCCGGTTATATCGACCGTCACCACCCGCAATCATAGGGGATTTCAGGTCGTCCGCCGCTTCCCAAAATCCCCGTTCGCCCCCCGTTCGTGCTAGAGTCCGCGCATGACGCTAGCGACGAATTTTCCCGAAAGCCCCCGCCGCGAACTTTCCCTCGAAGAATGGGAGATTCTGCTCGGAGCGAGTCGCGCGAAGCGCTCGAAAGACCGCACCGAGGCGAAAATCGAATCGATGCGCCTCCGGCCACCGGCCGCGAATCGTCTCGTCGCGACCGAATCCGGCTCGCACCGCCTTTCCGCGGAATACGCCGCGGTTCAAGCGCTGCGTCATTCTTGAAATTTAGGGACTGACGCGCTTCCGGATTCACTGATAAAATTTAGGGATGACCCAAAGCGGGCGCTTGAAAGCCTTGACCCTCGCCGCGGCCCTCGCCTGGGCCTTCGGCGGGTGCGCCACTCCGGAGGAACTCCACACGAAAGTCCCCGTTTCGGAGGAGTTCTCGCTCGAGGACCTCTTTAGCAACTCGGGCTCGAGCGTCGGGTGTCGACAGATGTTCGACGCATACTGCAATTCCCTCCATTCCCCGAAGGCTCAGGGAAATATTTCCGTCGGTAGCGGAAGTCAGGCTTCCCAAGTTTACCAGGGTCGGACGCCGAACGACTTCAGCACCGCGTTCTTTTTCTACGCCCGCGCGAAGCTTCGCGCCCGCGAGCAGCTCCCCGCGGATTTTCGGGGAGCGCTCGATTCGCAAGATTATTTCGGCAAGCTCGCCCGCATCCTCAATCGTCCTCCGAAGGCGCTGATGACGATGGCGACGCGGATCGAGTTCATGCGAGAGGAGAGCGAAACCGACGTGATTTGGAATACCGCGATTCGGGAGACCGTCCTTCGCCGGATGGATCTCAAGTTTCGCGGTTTTCATCGGTTACGCGAGGATGCGATCCCGCTCGAACAAGCGCTCGCGCGAAGTCGGATCCGAAACGAGTTCATTTCCGACGTGGCCCGGAAAATTTGGGCGAAAGACCCGAACTGGAAGACCGTCGAATCGAGCTTCGAGATTTTGCGCCGCCATTTCCTTTCGGTGATCGCGCGACTCGACATTCCGGGGCCGATCCGGGCGAACTGGACCGAGCGGATTTCGTCGGTGAGGCTCGTCATTCCCGGCACGATTCCCGAGACCGCCGAATCCGACTGTTCGACGACCCAGGCGAACGCGTTTTACTACACGCACCTGAACCTCATGACTGTTTGCGCCGGCGATTTCAATACCGAGGGGATTTTACAAACGGTCGCCCACGAACTCGGTCACGCGCTCGACGTCGATCGTACGCTTTACCTCGCGGAGCGGGGATCGCCGCTCGGACAATCGGTGATCGCGCTCCGGGGCCAGGTCTGCGCGAAAAATCGGCTTTCCTGCGGGGATTGGGCGGCGTTCAAGGCGGCTTATGCGGCCCGCCTCGCCGAGCTTTCGGGTTATCGACCGCAGCTGCCGGAATTTCAAAAATGCCTTTTGAAACGGCCGGTGCTGAATCAGGTCAGCGAGGCGGACTATCAGCGCATCGCCGAGACCACGATTGCCGATCAAATTTCCGATCTGGCGTCCTCGGGCGTCTTTCTCCGGATCACGAAGGAAGAGGTTCCGCTCGCCGACGGAACGATGGTCAAGAATCCGAATTATATGAATCCGTGCGCCTACAAGATCTGGAGCAACGGCGAGGAGTCGATCGACGACGAATCGACTCAGCTTCTGTTCTTCACGGCGGAATACGCCTGCAGTAAGGCCGAGCCGAAAGATCGGTTGGTCCGGTCGATCGAAGTTTCGCGGGAGATGGCGGTCCGCCTGACGAAGGCGGCGATGTCCGCCGAACGGGAGTTTTCCCCCCGCGACGTGCTCGACGCGGAAGGGTTCGCCGCCTCTCCGAGCGAGCGATTCGCGGACGTGCTCGGGAGCTATACTCTAGCGGCGTATCTTCTGGAGGTGCGGGACACGTGGCTTCGCCGTTATCTCTTTCTGGCGAGCGCCTCCTGGCAATGTGAGCGGCCGTCGCTCGAAACTCTTTTTCCGGACGAAAGCAGCGCCGAACGCTCCTTCGTCTTCGATTCCCACACCGGCGGTTCCCAACGGAAAACCG
>JAYVXM010000480.1:0-4089 GCA_043785205.1 Bdellovibrionales bacterium | reverse complement strand
TCCGCGCGCGGCTCGGCCAGCGCGCGATTGAAGGCGCGGATGAGCGTGAAGACGGCGCCGAGCGCGCCCGGCGTATTGAAGTCGTTCGCCATCTCGCGCGTAATTTCCTCGCGCGCTTTTTGACAGTCGGCGAGAAACCCCGCCCAAACCGATTCGGCCCGCTGATCCACGACCGCGGCTCGCTTCGTCGCAAGCCCTTCGGCCCGCGCCTTCGCTTCGTAGAGTCGGTGGAGATTCGTGAGCGCGGAATCGATCGCTTCGTCGCCGAAATCGGAGATCGTGCGGTAGTGCGCGCTCATCATCAAATAGCGCGTGAGCTCCCCTCCGTACGCGGCCAGGAAATCCCGGGCGCTGACGATGTTTCCGAGGGACTTCGACATTTTTTCGGCGCCCATGTTCAACATGGCGTTGTGGAGCCAGTACCGGACGTACGGGGACTGGCCGGAGGCCGCCTCGGACTGGGCGATTTCATTCTCGTGGTGCGGGAAAATGAGATCGGTGCCCCCGTGGTGGAGGTCGATCTGCGGTCCGAGCCATTTCGACGCCATCGCCGAACACTCGATGTGCCAACCGGGCCTACCCTTGCCCCAGGGGCTCGGCCAGGATGGCTCGCCGACCTTCGCGGGCTTCCAGAGCGAAAAGTCGGCCGGATTCTTTTTCTTTTCGGAAACGTCCACACGCGCGCCGGCGATCAGATCGTCGAGAACTTTGCGCGAAAGTTTTCCGTACGCCGGAAAATCGGGAATGGAGAAGAAGACTTCCTTCGCGCCCGGCTCAGAGCCGACGGGCGGCTCGGCCACGTACGCCTTCCCGTTCGCGACGATCCGCTCGATCATCGCGATGATCTCGGCGATATGGTCGGTCACCGTCGTCTTGTGATCGGGTTCGATCATGCCCGCCGCCGCGTAGTCGAGCTCGACCGCCTGGGTGTATTTTTTCGCTACCGCTTCGGGCGAGAGCCCTTCGGCCTTCCCCTGATTGATGATCTTATCGTCGACGTCGGTATAATTCCGCACGTACGTTACCGCGAACCCGAGCTTTCGCAGCGCGCGCGCGAAGAGATCGGCGGTCATCGCCGCGCGGAGATTCCCGACGTGAATCGGTCCGTAGACGGTCGGTCCACAGGAATAAAAGCGGACTTTTCCCGCTTCCATCGGCGTGAAGACTTCCTTCTTTCCGCCGAGCGAGTTCGTGAGTTTTACTTCCGGAAGGTTCGCCATCGCGGTCTCCTCCCGATTAGGACTTCATCGCCGACTGGATCGCGCTCATGCGTTCCAGGAGCGCCTTCTTCCCGAGGAGCGGGAAAACCTTCTTCAGTTCCGGGCCGTGCGTGCGACCCGTCGTCGCCGCCCGGATCGGCATGAAGAGCCCTTTCCCCTTCGCGCCCGACTTCGCGCCGACCGACTTCTGGAGCTGGTCGACGATTTCGGCGGTCAGGGTTTCGGGAAGTGCGGAGACTTCGGCCGAAAGGGCCGAAAAAACCGCGGAGTTCGCCGGGTCGACGAGAACCGCCTTCGCCGCGTCTTCGATCGCCGGATTCGCCTCGATGAAGATCCTCGCCGCGACCGGGAGATCCTTCAACATCGTGCATTCGCCGCGGATCGTCTCGACGACGCCGCAGTACCACTCGTTCGAGTGGGCTTCGAGCGCCGCCTTCCACCCCGCCGCTTCGAAAAACGGCCGGGCCCGGGCCGCGATGTCCGCGAGCGGGAGGTTCCGGATGTACTGGCCATTCATCCAATTCAATTTCTGGACGTCGAAGATCGCGGGCGCTTTCTGAAGTCCATCCATACCGAAGTACGAAATCATCTCTTCCATCGTGAAGAGCTCCGGATGGCCGGAAGACGGCTTCACTTCGGAGCCCGGATTCCAGCCGAGAAGCGCGAGAAAGTTCAACAGGGCTTCGGGAAGATATCCGTTATTGAGGTATTCGAAGACCGACGCGTCGCCGTTTCGTTTCGAAAGCTTCTGCCGATCGGCCCCGAGCACGACCGCGACGTGCGCGAATTCGGGCAGTTCCCACCCAAAAGCGTCGTAGATCTGGAGCTGGCGGGAATTGTTCGAAAGGTGATCCTCGCCGCGGATGACGTGGGTGATGCCCATCAGGTGGTCGTCGACCACGCAGCAGAAGTTGTAAACCGGCATCCCGATCCCCTCGGCGATTTCGCTCGCCTTGTCCTTCGGGGTGCGGGTGATGAAAAAGTCGCCGACGACGTCGGGGGGAAAGCGAACGTCGCCCTTCACTTTGTCGTGGAGGATGTATTCCTTCGAGAACGCGCGGAATCGAAGTCCGGCCTTATCGCCCTTCGCGACGCGCGCGCGCGCCTCCGCGGGCGGAATTTTCGCGCAAGTTCCGTCGTAAACCGGCGGGCGGCCTAACTTCATCGCAAGTTCGCGCTTCTGGGTCAGGACCTCGTCCGGGCAGAAGCAATAGTAGGCCTGATCCTTCTCGAGGAGCTCTTTCGCGTATTTGCCGTACATTTTCAGACGTTCGCTTTGCCGATAGGGCGGGAACGGGCCGCCGGCTTCCGGCGATTCGTCGGGACGAAAGCCGAGGCGCTGGAGGTCCGAGATCACCATGACTTCGGATTCCTTCGTCGACCGTTCCTGATCCGTATCCTCGATCCGGAGAATCAGCGTTCCGCCGTGCTTGCGGGCGAAAAGATGATTGAACAGCATCGAACGGGCGCCGCCGACGTGAAGATATCCCGTCGGCGAAGGGGCGAAACGAACTCGAACCGGTTTCGGGGAAACACTCATAGAGCGTTATCCTAGATCGGTCAGAGCGCGGAATAAAGGACTACGCGAAGCGTTACCGACCGAATGCTCGGCGCCGGAGGAGATAAGCGTCGCGCGCACGCTTAAAGGAAATCCGAGCGGCCTTATTCCAAACGAGCAGTTTCGCTCCGGTCCAGTGCCCCGGCTCGATGGCCCGACTCCCATCCGCCCCGTTCGCATGCAGGTATTCGGGAACCCAATCACCGCGGTCTCCCGGTTCGTACCCACGGCCGATCTGCTCGAAATCTACGCCGTCCTCCTTGGTAAGCTTACGAATGATGTCTGCGAAACCATCCGCCTTCTCTTCGATCGCCGCCAAGACGATTCGGTACTCGTGCGATTCACGCCCGATCTGCTGGCCCACATGAATCTCCAGGTCCGACGCGAGAAGACGGCGATAGAAAGCGATATTCGTCGGATTAATCGAAATTTCGGCGGCATCGAGCAATTCTCGTCCGAGCTTAAAGTAATACTCCCCCGCGGCCAGCGTCGTGATGACCCATGGATTTCCGCCGTGAAAGAGATCGGTGAAATAACGCCCGAGTGCTCCTACGCCTCGAAATGCCGGGTCATCGAACTGACGATTGAACCGATAAATTTCGGAGAATCCGGCTTCGAGTTTTTCCAACGTCGCCAGCATACGATCGTCTGCGAAACGATAGAGCGGCGGCTGAACCGTCGTGTGAAGCATCGCCAAAATTACGGCCGTGTCCAAGGGGACCGCCTTGCGAACAAAACCGCCGTTCTCCAGCGGATGGGCCCACGTCGCGCGGAGGTATCCTTTTTCCGGGTCCCACGCGTTTTTCAAGACGGTTTCTCGAATCTTCGCGATTTGCTCGCGATAGAAAAGAACCGCGCCGCTGCTCTCGCCGTCCACCTCGAGTTTAGCGGCGACTTCCACACCCTTCTCCAAACTATCCAACATTATGAGCAGAGTATGAAAGTGGGTGCCTTTTTCCTCCTCCCAAAGATCGAAACTGAAATCCGCCCAATGGTGCGCGATGTATTCGAGCAACCATTTTACGGAGGGCTTGTTCAAATCCGAAATGTAATCGGTAGCGGCAAGGGCTAGTTTTCCGGCCTTCAGTCGCTTTTGGGCGCGTTCGCACCACCGTAGGGCAATGTAGGCCGGCGAATCATTCTGGGGTCTGCCCCATCCCTTCCAAAGGGTTTCACCATGCAATCCGCGAATCGGTTCGCCTAAATCGCCGAGGGCCGATCGAGCGATCGCCGATCGCCAGAACTCGATAAATGCATCTTCGACCTCCGGAGAATGAACCTCGTGCACATTGATCGCGTTGTCGCGCCCCC